>JBICIE010000106.1:0-5268 GCA_043101635.1 Phycisphaerales bacterium JB039
TCCCCGGCGGGCGCCGCCCGGTGTCTGGCGCCCGCCTTTGACGTTTTGGCCCGGATGGGCCAAGATGTAGCGGCTCCGGGGGCCCGCGCCCACAACCGCCGGGGCCGGAGGCCTGTCCGCGGCATGCTCTGCCCCTTCTGCGAAGCCGATGATGACCGCGTGATCGACAGCCGCGCTGCCGAGGGCGGACGCGTCATCCGGCGCCGGCGCGAGTGCAACGCCTGCTCCAAGCGGTTCACCACCTATGAGCGCGTCGAACTCGGCGCCCGGCTGATCGTGGTCAAGCGGGATGGCTCGCGCGTCGCCTTCGATCCCGAGAAGGTCTACGCCGGGGTCGCGGCGGCCTGCGGCAAGCGGCCTATCCCCGAGCAGGTCAAGCGGGGCGTTGCCACCCAGGTCGAGGAGGATCTGGCCCGCCAGTACGAGCGAGAGGTGCCCAGCCGGGTGATCGGCGAGCGCGTCATGGCGCTGCTGCGCGAGATTGACGAGGTCGCCTACATCCGCTTCGCCAGCGAGTATCACCAGTTCAAGACACTGGAGGATCTGGAGCGCGAGCTGCGCCAGATGGCCACGCACGTGCGCGATGTCAAGGACCAGCAGTCACTGTTCGAGGGAAAGCGATAGCCGACGATACAGGAGGCGCCTGTGCGCGCGCTGCGCCGCATCCGTCCGCTTGGCCTCGCCGTGCTGATCGGCGCAGTGGCCACCATCGCCATCGCGCAGCTTGCCATGTTCCTGCCGCCCGGCAACGCCTGGTACGGCCCGAAGCTCGATCAGGATCTGGGCCTGTGGATGGACGGCGACAACAAGATATGGACGATCACGCGCGGCGCGAGCCCGTGGCACAGGACGACGAGCTACTGGCACATGCAGGCGTCGGGGCTCTCCTTGATGATCCCAGCAGCCGACTACGAGGCGCGCAAATTCGACTTTCGCCAGTTGCCGCGACGCCAGCGGCCCGCGTCGCTGGAAGAGCTGACGATGCTGGCGTGGTTTCACGAGGTCGGCTGGCCCTTCAAGGCGCTTTCGTGCTCGGTGCGATGGCAGCGACAGATCTCCAACGCGAACATCATCTACACGGTCCGCGGCGGCGTGCAACTGCCGCGGGACGCCGACTTCAATCCGCGGGCCCTGCCGCTGACGCCGATCTGGGCCGGCCTGCTTGCAGATGTCGCGATCTTCGGCGGGCTCTGGCTGCTGGGGGCGTGGTCCGTGCGCGCAGCCCGCCGCCGGTGGCGCATGCGGCGCCTGCGCTGCGCGCACTGCGGCTACAGCGTTGTCGGGCTGCCGCCGGGGGCGGCGTGCCCGGAGTGCGGGCGGTGATCGGGACCGCCTCATGGCATGGACCCCAGCACATCGAGCGGGAAGGCGGGGCGGGCCAGCGGGCGCAGCGCGAGGGCCAGCAGCGCCATCTCGCGGTCGTCGCCGGCGATGCGGTTGGTGCGGATCAGGCCGCAGCCGCGGCAGCGGTGGATGATGGCCCACTCGCCATCGGCGCGCACCTCGACGCCGATCGGCTCCATGGGCTGGGCGCACGGGGCCCGGCGGTCGCCGGGCTCGTCGTCAAGGTGTCTGGACCAGAGGCAGAAGGGGCAGTGGTTGCGGTGGCGCGTGCCGAAGCTGACGCCGGGGATTGGCCTGCGGCAGTTGACGCAGGTGAAGCCGCGCTCGTCGCGGCGGGACTTGTGTGCCATGGGATAGATCGGCCGTGGCGGCCGGCGATGGCGCCGGCTCGCGGGATGAACGCTCTGAGCCCGGGCGGCGCGGGACGCTCGACGCGAATGCCGGTCCGAGACCGCCGGCGGGCCCTGCGCGCAGCGGCAGCGCGAGGGTCGCGAGGAGCGTCTGATCAGGACCGGGTGGCCGAAGTCGTCATCCGCCAGATGATAGGCCGGCCGCCCGGCCCGTCATACCCATCACGGGCAGCCCGCGGCGAAGGCGTTCTGGAAGCAGAGGAAGTCGAAGAGGTCGTGGGCGCCGTTCTGGTCGCAGTCGGAGTAGAGGTCCTGCAGCGCGAAGCGGCGCTGGAACTCGAGGAAGTCGTTGAGGTCGAGGACGCGATGGCCGGTGGACTCGTCGCAGTCGGCGTAGCAGAAGGCGGGGATCTGGACGATGTAGGCTTCCCGCACGCCGGCTGGGTTCATCGCCTGGCCGACGATGAAGCGCCCATCGGCCGTGATGTCTATCGCGCGATGTAGGAGCCAGTCGGTCAGGTCGAGCCCGAAGTCGTCCTCCAGCACGGCTTTCAAGCCTCGCATGCCGCGGATGCGGTCCCAGATGACGGCAGTCTCGATGATGGCGCTGCCGGAGACTCGGTTCGAATTGCCGACCACCACCGCTCCGTCGGCTGTCGTGGCCAGCGCCCCACTCGCGCTGTCACCCGGGAGCGCTCCGAGCGCCAGCATCCCGGAGGCTTCGGTCCAGCGAAACGCGCCGGCCAAGCCTCCGGTCGTGTTGCTGTTGCCCGTCAACACCCGCGCGTCCGCGGAAATGCCGCTGGCGCCGGCCTCGACGCGCCCCCCGGGCAGGTCACCAAGAACGGTGAAGCCCTGGCCCTCCCGCCAGAGGACTGCTTCGAGGCCTCTCGCCGACGTTCCTCCACCCGCAGCCGCTGTGCCGTCGGGCGTGCTCTGGCCGAACCCGCTGTAGAAGGCGCCTCCGGGAAGGTCGCCGAACCCTTTCGGCGCATCGAACGGATAATCCCAGATCGCCGCCTCCAACCCGAGCGACGTGTCTGAGAGCCCGAAGATGCGCTTGCCATCGCGCGCAATCCCGTTCGCGCTGCTCACGCGCCCTCCGCCAGGCAAATAGGGGAGCAGCCTGAAGCCCACGCCACGCTCCCAGAGGAACGCGTGGTGACGACGATCATCGAAGAAGAACGCGCCCGAGACCATTGACCCGTCGGCGCTCACCGGCCCGACCTCCGTGTGAAGTACGCCCGGAGGCCGGCCGTCGATCTCCTTCATCCCCGTTGCCTCGGTCCAGATGAACGGGAGGACATCGAGTGGGTCCATTACGCCGACAGTGCCGGCGACCACCTGCCCGTCGTCGGAGACGCCGGTCGCCAGGCTAAAGAACGCTCCCCCGCCGGGCAGCAGGCCGAGTGGAGTAAAGGTCGCCTCTTGCGCGCTGGCGTCGGCAACGGCGATGGACGTCGCCATCACGAAGAATGAGATGCTGAGGCTGGGGCGCCGCATCACAACCAATATACCACAAGACCCGGGCAGGAAGGCCGCCAAAGACGGCGCCAGAATGCCTAAGCAGCAGCTTTCTCCCGATTGGGGGAGCGACAGGAGAGCCGACTCCTGAGGAATGAACGCGGGTCGCAAGCGATCCAGAAGGACCAGATCCGGGGTCAGACCACCCCGGCCTTGGCCGCGCGGCTGGCGCGCCGGCGGGCGCCTTCGTCCAGCAGTTTCTTGCGCAGGCGGATGGAGCTGGGGGTGAGTTCCATCAGCTCATCATCCTCGATGTACTCCAGGGCTTCCTCCAGGCCGAGCCGGCGGGCCGCCTTGAGCGTGACCGTCTGCTCCTTGTTGGCCTGGCGGATGTTCGTCAGCGCCTTGGTGCGCGCGATGTTCACCGGCAGGTCGTTGTCGCGGTTGTGCTCGCCGACGACCTGCCCCGCGTAGACCTTGTCGCCCGGCTCGACGAAGAGGATGCCGCGGTCGTGGACCTGCTCGACGGCGTAGGCGGTCACCTGCCCGCCCTCGGTGGCGATCATCACGCCCTGCTGGCGGTGCGGACGCTGGCCGCTGACGGGCACGAACCGCAGGAAGCGGTGCGACATGATCGCCTCGCCGGCGGTGGCGGTCATGATGCGCCCGCGCAGGCCGATCAGGGAGCGGGAGGTGATCTCGAAGGTCAGGTGCGTAATGTGCGTGCCGCGGGGCTCCATCTTGATCATCTCGCCCTTGCGCTGGCCGACGAGTTCCATCACGCGCCCGACGGTCTCGTTGGGGGTGTCGATGACGAGCGTCTCGACCGGCTCGCAGGGGCGGCCGTCGATCTGCTTGATGATGACCTCGGGCTTGCCGACGCTCAGCTCGTAGCCCTCGCGGCGCATGTTCTCCAGCAGGATGCCCAGGTGCAGCACGCCGCGCCCGCTGACGAGGAACTCCTCGCTGGAGCGCCCCGGCTCGACGCGCAGGGCGACGTTGCTCTCCAGTTCGCGCATCAGCCGGTCGCGCACCTGGCGGCTGGTGACGTAGTCGCCCTCGCGCCCGCCGAAGGGCGAGTCGTTGATGCGCACGATCAGCGACAGCGTCGGCTCGTCGACGGTCACCGGCGGCAGGGCGACCGGGTTCTCGACATCGGCCAGCGTGTCGCCGATGTCCACGCCCTCGATCCCGACCGCGGCGAACAGGTCGCCGGCTTCGATCTGGTCGGTCTCGACGCGTTTCAGGCCCTCGAAGCCGAGCAGCTTGACGATGCGCACGTCCCGCCGCCCGCCGGTGCGCTTGAGCAGCGCGATCTGCTGGCCCTGGCGCAGTGTTCCGGCGAAGACGCGCCCGATGCCGATGCGGCCGACGTAATCGCTGTAGTCCAGCGTGGTGATCAGGGCCTGCAGCGGGGCGTCGGCATCGTCATCCGGCGCCGGGATGTAATTGACGATGGCCTCGAAGATGTCGCGCAGGTCGGTCCCGGGATGGGCCATGTCGCGGGTGGCCCAGCCGTTGCGCCCGGAGCAGTAGACCACCGGGAAGTCGAGGGCGTGGTCATCGGCGCCGAGATCGATCAGCAGGTCGAAGACCTCGCCGACGACCTGCTCGGCCCGCTGATCCGGCCGGTCGCACTTGTTGATGACCACGACCGGGCGCAGGTGGGCCTCCAGGGCCTTGGAGAGCACGAACTTGGTCTGCGGCATCGGCCCCTCGAAGGCGTCCACCAGCAGCAGGCAGCCGTCGGCCATGCGCAGGACGCGCTCGACCTCGCCGCCGAAGTCGGCGTGGCCGGGGGTGTCGATGATGTTGATGCGGTACTGGGTAGGCCCTGCCTCCGGCGGGGGTGTCTTTCCGTTGGCGCCGTTCTGCCCCTCGCCCCCCACGGAGTGGGGGGGTACCCAGGTGACGGCGCAGTTCTTGGAGAGGATGGTGATGCCGCGTTCCCGCTCCAGCGGGTTGGAATCCATGATCAGGTCGTGCTGGCCGCCGGCGAGCTTCTCGAGCTCGCCGGAGCGGAACATGCCGCTCTGGCGCAGGAGCTGATCGACCAGGGTGGTCTTGCCGTGGTCGACGTGGGCGATGATGGCGACGTTTCGGAGCTGGC
>JBICIE010000107.1:0-3497 GCA_043101635.1 Phycisphaerales bacterium JB039
GCGCGCCAGGAGGTGGTGGTGCTGCTGATGAGCGGCGTGTTCCTGCTCGAGATCGGCAGCGTGGTGCTGCAGGTGGGCTGCTTCAAGCTGACGAAGCGCTTCAGCGCGACTGGACCCAAGCGCATCTTCCGCGTCGCCCCGTACCACCACCACCTGCACCTCGGCGGCGTGGCCGAGCCGAAGGTCGTGATCCGCCTGTGGATCGTGGCCATCGTCCTGACGCTGCTGGCGCTGGTGAGTATCAAGATCCGGTAGGGGGGATCGGGGATCAGGGATTCAGGGAGACCCCCCACGGAGTGGGGGGGTACCCAGGCGGTCAGTCGGTCAGCAGCAGGGCGCCGGTGATGCGCACGCGGTCCTGGATCGGGCCGCTGGCGCCGGGCTCGACGGTGATGATCAGGTCGCCGGCGGTGACGTCGACCGTGAGCTGCGCTGCCGGCTGGGCGCTGTCGAGGCGCACGCGCCCCAGTTCCACCTGCGCGCCGGCCCGCACCTGCCCGACGATCACCTCGCAGTCGCCCCACACGCGGCTGTCGTCGCGCAGGGCGATAATCGCGCCGAAGCGCACCGCGTTGTCGGGCAGCGGCCAGATGACGCGCATCGGGCCGGGCAGCTCCACCGGCGCCGACCACAAGGGCGCGCCGGCGCCGCGATCGACGATCGGCGCCGGGGTCCAGCGCCGGCTGATCGGCTGATAGTCGCCCACCGGCAGATCGCTGAGCGCCGTGATGCGCGAGGCGTCATACACGAAGGCGCGGGCTCGCTCCAGCGGCGCCGTGGACTCCCAGCCGCTGGGCGCCGCCTGCAGCCAGTACTGCTCGCCCTCGGCGCGAAGGCGCGCCACAGCGCCATCGGCGAACCACATGTACGCGCCGCTGCGCTCGGCGGGCGGGTTGGCCAGGTCGATCACCGCGGCCCGCTGCATGGGCAGGTCGATGATGCGCCCGCCTTCCACCTCGATCTCGATCCGGTCGCCCAGCGCGGCGACGTAGCCATCGAGCCGATCGCCGTTGGTGAGGATGACGATGTCGCCGAGGGCCGCCGGGTCGGGGCCGGGATCGAGCTGCGGGGCGAGAATCACGCGGTCAATCCGCTCCAGCGGCGCCTCGACCATGCCGGCGCTGGTGGCCTGCCAGCGCAGCGACTCGCCGGAGCCGCCAGCCGGCGTCCCGCTGAAGCGCTGCCCGTCGGTCAGGATCAGCATGGGGCTGGCCTCGGCGGCCGGGATCTCGGAGGAAAAGCCGATCCAGCGCTCCGCGCTGATGGCCCGGGCCGGGGCGCCATCAATGGAAACCAGCAGTTCCCGCGGCGTGATGCGCTCCACGACGCCCTGCGTGCGCCCGAGGCCGGCGTCAATCAGCGAGACCGAACCGGCGGGCTGCACGTTCGTCAGTGCGGCGAGGGCGAGCGGGATGGGGAGCATGATGTTCACTTCTGGAAGATCGGCAGGTATCGCTTGGGCATCTGCAGGATGATGAGGGCCATGGCGGTCCCATAGGTGGAACCGATGCTGCGATCGGCCCAGGCCCCCTCCGGGCGCTGCTGGTCGATCAGTTCCTCGCGCATATCGGGCCACCAGCGGGCCCAGTGCTCCCCGCCGGCGAGATACATGGTCTGCACCGCGTAGTAGTGGCCGTAGAAGTAGTGGGGCTGCGACTGGGTCTTCTGCGGCGTGGCCTCGTCGTGGAGATACGCCAGCCCCTTGTCGATCGCCTCATCCTCGTACACGCCGGCGTAGAAGAGCGTCGCCACGCCGGCGGCGCTGCGCGGCCAGGCGCTCATGCCGCCGCGGTCCATCTGGTAGCGGAAGCCGCCATCGGGGTTCTGGCTCTTGCGCACGTACTCGACGGCGTTGTCGATGGTCTCCTTGGAGACCTCCAGCCCGGCGCTGCGGGCCGAGCGCAGGGCCATGACCTGGCAGATGGTCACCGAAACATCCGCGTCGGTCGGGATGGGGTTGTAGCGCCAGCCGCCCTGGTCGTTCTGGGAGCGCTCGATGAGGCGCACGGCCTTGACAAGCGTCTCATGCAGGCGGGCCGCCTCGGCGGTGTCGGGGCCGCCGCCGGTCATGCCGTAGACCTCGCCGAGAAACAGCGCAGCAAAGCCGTGGCCGTACATCGGGCTCGGGGCGCCCTCGCCGGCGAGCAGTCCGCTCTCGGAGGTGTTCTCCATCACGTAGCGCAGCGCTTTCTCGACGACCGGGCCGTACTGGCCGCGCCCGGGCAGGTTGCCATCGGCCATGAAGGCGATGGCGGCCAGCGAGGTGACGGCGACGTTGCGCCCCCAGCCGCCCTCGCCGAAGGAGCCATCCTCGTGCTGCTGGGTGGCGAGCCAGGCGAGGCCGCGGTTGACGGCGCCATCAAGGGCGGGGGTGATCTCGTCTTCGAGCGCGTTGTTCTCGGCGCCGGGCCGCTGCTCCTGTGCAAGGCACGGGACAGCGGCGCACAGCGTCAAGGCAATGGCTGTAGCGCGGATCATCGGCCTGCCTCCTCGGCAAGACGCCGGTAATAGGCCTCGGTGGCTGAGCGGTACATGCGGCTGAAGCTGTCAGAGGCGCCCTGGCGCAGGGCGTCGCGCCACTTCGGCGGCAGCATGCCCCAGTCGGCGCCGCGAGCCGCCTCGGGACCAAGCGCCCCGGACTGCTGGCCGACGCGCGACTCCTCGCCGCGGTTGTCGCCCTGCGGATTCTCCGCCTGGGCCTGCTGCTGCTGAGCCGGCGCCTGGCTGGGATCCTGGCGCTGCTGCTGTTGTTGTTGCTGCTGCTGCTGTTGCTGCTGGCGGTCCGCCGCGGCGATGAGGGCGTCGAGCTTGCGCAGGATGTCCTCCTGCAGGCGCTGGGTGGCGATGCCGGTGTCCTCGGCGCCGAGGCGGTCTGCCGTCTGGCCCATCAGGCGCACGGCCTCCTGGAACCGCTCGGAGATCTCGCGCTCCGAGAGGATCTCTTCGAGCTGGCCGCCGGCGCCTTCGTCGGTGGCCTCCGGGTCGGTAATGCCGAGCAGGTCATCCAGGCCGGGTAGATCGTCATCGGGCGGCGGCGGCTGGTCGCCGCGCTGCTCCGGCTGCGCGGGAGCCGGCTGCGCCGCGGGGGCCGGCTGATCCTGGTAGCCGAGCGGACTGCGCGGCTCGGGGCGCTGCTGCTGGGCGCCCTGCTGCTGCTGAAGCTGCTCGATGAGCTGAGCCCCGCGCTCGGCGAGGTCGGCCTGCAACTGCGTGACGTTCGGCAGTTCCGCGTTGTCGAGGAAGCCCTCGTCGATGGCGCGGGTGCTGTCGGCCGCTTCCGACTGCATCGCCTTGAGCAGCAGCAGTTCCGCCATCGGCGGCACGGCGCCCTCCTCCTCGCCCTGCTGGCCCGACTGGCCGGAGCTTCCGCCCTGGGCGCCGCGGCTGAAGTCCTCCTGCTGCGGGTTGTCCAGTTCGCGGAAGGCCTCGAGCATGGCCCGCAGCACGCGCACGACCTCATCCTGGCGGCGCAGGGCGGCGTCGCTGGCCTCGCCGGT
>JBICIE010000108.1:0-6885 GCA_043101635.1 Phycisphaerales bacterium JB039
CGAAAAGCGAACATGAGTCAATGACACAGCCCCGGGCCCCGCCCGGGGCTTTTCTTCATCACTCGATGACCCGTGCCACCGATGTCGCCTCTGCGACATCGGCGCATGCTCACTTGATCTCCCGGTTCCCCAGCAGCAGGTTCGCCCCCGTCTCCCCCGCCTCGAACAGGTGGACCCGCTCCATCTCGACTCCCAGACGCACCGTCTGCCCCGGCGCCAGCCCCGGCCGGGCCCGGATCCGGGCCACGATGGCCCCGTCGTTGACGGCGCCGGGCAGCCTGGCAAAGACATCCATCTGGTCGCCCAGCGGCTCGACCACGTCCACCAGCGCCTCCAGCGTGGCGCCCGGCCGCCCCTCGCCCTCGAACATGAACTGCGGGCGCAGCCCCAGTTCCAGTGTGCGCCCATCGGCGGCGCGCAGCAGGGCGCTGTCCGCCTCCGTCAGGCGCAGGCGCTGGCGCGGTTCCTTGCCGATGATCGACAGCCACACGCTGTCCGCCTCCACCTCGATGCGCACCTGGAGCATGTTCATCGGCGGCGTGCCGATGAACCCGCCGACGAACCGCGTCGCCGGCGCGTTGTAGACCTCCAGCGGCCGGCCGACCTGCAGCGCCTCCCCGTCGCGCATCACCACGATCCGGTCGCCCAGCGTCATCGCCTCTTCCTGGTCGTGCGTGACGTACACCGTCGTGGTCTTCAGCCGGTGATGCAGGGCCTTGAGTTCCGCCCGCGTCGTGGTCCGCAGCCGGGCGTCCAGGTTGCTCAGCGGCTCGTCGAACAGGAAGGCCTTGGGCTCGCGCACGATGGCCCGACCGACCGCGACCCGCTGGCGCTGCCCGCCGGAGAGGGCCCGCGGCTTGCGGTCCAGCAGGTCCTCCAGCCCCAGCATCCGGGCCGCCTCATCGACCCGGCGGCGGATCTCCTTCTTCGGGTACCGCCGCAGCTTCAGCCCGAACGCCATGTTCTGGCGGACGGTCATGTGCGGGTACAGGGCGTAGTTCTGGAACACCATCGCGATGTCCCGGTCCTTCGGGTGCACGGTGTTGACCACGCGCTCCCCGATGCGGATCTCCCCCTCCGTGATCTCCTCCAGCCCGGCGACCATGCGCAGCGTGGTGCTCTTGCCGCACCCCGAGGGCCCCACGAGCACCACGAACTCGCCATCGGCGATGTCGAGGCTGACGCCCTTGACGGCCTCCACGCCGCCGCCGGGGCCGGGGAACGTCTTGCGAACATTGGTGAGGGTGACACGGGCCATAAACGCACTCCAGCCGCCCGGGAGGGTACCCGACTCGGTTGCGTTCGGTTGCCGGCTGCCGGTTCGGGCCCCAGTTCCCGGCAATCGCGCCGGCCGCCCCATACGATGGGCCATGACTACCCCACACACGAGAATCGGGCTGCTCGCCGGCGCTGCCGCGATTGCCGCGGCCGGCTCCGCCGCCGCACAGCATCGGGTCATCGTCGATCGCGACGATGTCGTCATCGACCGCTCCTGCATCGTCGAGATCCCCCGCGGGACCGTGATCGCCGACGCCAACGGCGACGGCGTCATCCACATCACCGCCGACGGCGTCACGGTCGACTTCGCCGATGGCTCTGTGCTCCGCGGCGCCCCGGACACCACGCCCTGGAACGAGCTGGCCGGCTACGGCGTGCGGATCGACGGGGCAACGGGCGTCACGCTCCGCGGCCTGCGGGTCCGCGGCTTCAAGGGCGGCGTCTGGGCCACCGGCGCCGACCGGCTGACCGTCGAGGACTGCGACCTGTCCGACAACTACCGGGCCCGGCTGACCTCCACGCCCATAGCGGAGGGCTCTGGCGACTGGCTCAGCCCGCACCGCAACGACAACAACGAGTGGCTGCGCAACTACGGCGCCGCCCTCTACATCGAGGACGCCAGCGACGTCACCGTCCGGCGCGTCTTCGTCCGCCGCGGCCAGAACGGCATCATCCTCGACCGCGTCACCGACTCGAAGATCTATGACAACGACTGCTCCTTCCTCAGCGGCTGGGGCCTTGGCATGTGGCGGGCCACCGATAACCTCGTCAGCCGCAACGCCTTCGACTTCTGCGTCCGCGGCCATGTCGAGGGCGTCTACAACCGCGGGCAGGATTCCGCCGGCATCCTGATGTTCGAGCAGTGCTCGCGCAACACCATCGTCGAGAACTCGTGCACCCACGGCGGCGACGCCATCTTCGGCTTCGCGGGTCTTGATGCCCTCGGCGAGGGCGAGTACGGCCGCACGGAGAAGGACCGCACCCGCCTCGGCTGCAACGACAACATCTTCATCGGCAACGACCTCTCCTACGCTCCGGCCCACGGCTGGGAGATGACCTTCAGCTTCGGCAATGTCCTCGCCCGCAACCGCCTGGTCGAGAACGCCATCTGCGGCGTCTGGGGCGGCTTCAGCCAGGAGACCCTCATCGCCGAGAACGAGTTCGACGGCAACGGCGGCATGGCCTACGGCCTGGAGCGCGGCGGCGTCAACATCGAGCACGGCCGGGCCAACCGCATCCTCAACAACCATTTCGAGAACAACCGCGTCGGTGTCCACCTCTGGTACGATGAGCCCGGCGCCATCACCGGAACCGGCTGGGGCGCCGCCAACTACGGCAACCTCGGCGGCAGCGTGATCGCCGGTAATACCTTCGTCATCAATGACGAAGAGCGCCCGTTCCACCGCTGGGGCGCCAATGAGAAGCGCCTGATCCTCCAGATCCGCGATGACAGCGGCAAGGGCCTCGTCGGCGAGACCTACTTCGGCGACAACACGCTGCTGGTCGAGGGCGATCCGGAAGCCCTGATCCTCGTCACCGAGGGCGCCCCGCTCACCCGCGCTGCCCCTGAGGACGCCACCGGTTACCACATCCCCTCCTACGAGGCCATCGGCGAGACCCGCCCCGTCGGCGCCCGCGATCATCTCCGCGGCCGCGACAACATCATCATGACCGAGTGGGGCCCCTGGGATCACGAGGAGCCGATGTTCCGCGTGCGCCAGAAGACCAGCGGCGCCCACGAGTTCGAGGTCTTCGGCATCGGCGGCCCGATCCGCGCCTATGTGCAGGAGGGCGAGGTCGAGGCCGAGGTCGACCAGCAGGTCCACGGCGCCCGCTCGGCCCTGATCCGCATCGTCGGCGGCGAGCCCGGCGTGCATCCCTACGAAGTGACCATCCGCGGACGCGACTTCCGCGAGACTGTCACCGGCACGTTCGTCGGCGCCGAGTGGGACGCAAAGTTCTGGACGTGGGAGACCGATCCGCTGGAGAATCTTGAAGCGTGGCGGGCCGAGGCCGAGGGGGATGATGTCTTCCATGTCACCGTGCCGGCGCTGAACTTCCCCTACGGCTGGCGCGGCCCCAGGGAAATGGGCATCTCGGACGCCATCACCCGCGAGGGACCCGGCGGCGACCGCTTCGCCATGATCGCGACCACCCGCATCCCGCTGACCGCCGGAACCTGGCGCATTCAGACCACCAGCGACGATGGCGTGCGAGTCTTCATCGACGGCGAGAAGCTCTTCGAGCGCTGGGACATCCACGGCCCGACGCCGGATACCGCCACCTTCGAGGTCAAGCGCGACGGCCCGGTCGAGATCAAGGTCGAGCACTTCGAGAACAACGGCTTCGCCACCTTCACCTTCGACATCGAGAAGGCCAACTAAAGAGCCCTGAGCGCAAGCTCAGGGGCCGAGCCAGAACTGCCGCAACCGGTGGCACAGGCGCCGCGCCTGTGCGAGCCCGCAGCGCTGCGAGACATGCCCGAACCCATCTACCTCGGCTTCGATTTCGGCACCGAATCCGCCCGCGCCATCCTGTTCGACGGCGCTGGCAAGAGCCTCGCCAGCGCCGTCGCGCCGTACGCCAGCGGCCAGATCATCCCGGGCTCAGATGCAGCCCAGCAGCGTTTTGACGCGCCGCTCCCCGCGAATTTCGCGCTGCAGGATCCCGCCGACTGGCTCGACGCCATGGCCGCCGCCACGCGCCAGGCCGTCAGCGCCGCCGGCCCCGGCGCCCGCGACCGCATCGCCGGCCTCGGCGTCGCTTTCACAAGCTGCACCATGCTCCCGTGCCGCGCAGATGGCTGCCCGCTCCCCTACGACGACCTCCCCGCGCGGGCGCCCTCGCCGCTCGCCGCGCATCCCCACGCCTGGCCCAAGCTCTGGAAGCACCACGGCGCTGTCGAGCAGACCGCCCGCCTCAACCAGCTCGCCCGCGCGCGCAACGAACCCTGGCTGCGCCGCTACGGCGGCGTGATCGGCCTGGAGTGGCTCGCCCCCAAGATCTTCGAGGTCGTCGAGCGCGACGCCGAAGCCGCCGCCGCGGCCGAAGTCTGGCTCGAAGGCGGCGACTGGCTCGTCTGGCAACTCTGCGGCAGCCCGCAGTTCGATGGGCACGTCGCCGCCGCCGCCTTGGCCCGCTCAACCTGCCAGGCCGGCTACAAGGGCCTCTGGTCGCCCGAGACTGGCTTCCCGAGTCAGGACTACTTCCGCGCAGCCCATCCCGGACTCGCCGAAGCCTTTGCCCGCAAGGTCCCCGGACGCATGCTGGCCCCCGGCGCGCGCGCAGGAACGCTCTGCCAGCCGATCGCGACGCTCCTCGACCTCCCGGCCGGCCTTCCCATCAGCGCGGCGATCATCGACGCCCACGCTGGTGTTCCCGGCGTCGGCGTTGGCGAGTGTGGCACGCTCGTGCTCGTCCTCGGCACCAGCGGCTGTCACATGATGATGGTCGAGCATGACCACGACATCCCGGGCGTCGCCGGCATCGTGCGCGACGGCATCCTCCCCGGCCACTACGGCATCGAAACCGGCCAGGCGGCAGTGGGGGACGCCTTCGACCTCGCGCGCCGCCTCACCGGCCGCCCATTCAGCGAACTCGAACCCGCCGCCGAAGACGCCGGCCCCGGCGCTGACGGTCTGCTTTGTGTCGACTGGTTCAACGGCTGCCGCACGCCGCTGATGGATGGAGCCCTCACCGGCGGCTACGTCGGCATGCGCCTTGAGCACGGCCCCGGCCACCTCTACCGCGCCACGCTCGAGGGCGTTGCCTTCGGCCTGCGCCGCATCGTCGAGACGCTCGAGGCGCACGGCGCCGCCGTCGAGCGCATCGTCGCCACCGGCGGCATCGCGCACAAGAGCGACCTGTTCCTGCGCATCGTCGCATCCAGCCTCGGCCGCCCGGTGTTTGTCCCCGATGTCGAGCACGCCGTCGCGGCAGGCGCAGCGGTCCTCGGCGCGGTCGCGGCCGGCGCCGACCGGGGCTTTGCGAGCGCGGCCGAAGCGGTCGAGGCCCTCATCGGCTCCCCATGGAAGCGCCAGACCACGCGCCGGATCGATCCAGACTCCGACTGGCAGGCTTCGTATCACGATCTCTACGCCCTGTATCGCCGCACGACGGAGCAGTGGTCAGCGCCGGACGCCGCTACGCGTGCACTGTCGCACCCGCACTGATCTTGCGGTTGGAGGATTGCCGTGACGACCTACACCATGCCGCAGCCCGCCCTGCCTCAGAAGCCTGCCGCGGACACTGCGCTCCTTGTGGCCTCGGGCGACTTCCGGCGCACGGCGAACATCGCGTGCTGGCCGGCGCAGAAGGCGCTTGAGGACAGCATCCGCGCGGCAGTGGAAGCCGAAGGCTGGACGCTCACGCGCGCCCACTCCGAGCACACCAGCGATGCCGAACCCCACGGCTTCATCCACTCACAGGCCCACGGGCGTGAGGTCTTCGCCGGCATCCATCCGGAGGCCCCGCTCATCGTCGCAGAGGCCGTCTGGCAGTACTCCCAGCAGGTACTGATTGGCCTGCAGCGCCATCGTGGACCGCTCCTGATCGCCGCCAACTGGTCCGGCCAGTGGCCCGGGCTTGTCGGCGCCCTGAACCTCCGCGGCAGCCTCGCCAAGGCCGGCGTCGCGCACTCCATCGTCTGGGCCGAGGACTTCGCCGATCCCGCGGCACGCGCCAAGCTGCGCCAATGGCTCCAGACCGGGCGCGTCGAGCACGACCTGTCGCATCTCGCCCCGCTGGACGGGGGCGTCCTCCCCGATCGCGAGCGATCTCTAGGCGAGGCCCTCGCAGTCCAACTCCGCCAGCGTCCGGCTATCCTCGGCGTCTTCGACGAGGGATGCATGGGCATGTTCAACGCCATCATCCCCGATCACCTGTTGCACGCTGCCTGCGCCTTCAAGGAGCGCCTCAGCCAGAGCGCCCTCTACGCCGCCATGCAGCGCGTCCCCGAGTCCGAGGCCCGTGCCGCCCTCGACTGGCTCACGCAGCAGGGCATGCAGTTCGAGTACGGTCCCGATCCCGAAACCGATCTGACCGAGGCTCAGGTGCTCGAGCAGCTTCAGATGTACATCGCCGCCGCCCGCATGGCGGACCTTCACGAGTGCGACGCCATCGGCATTCAGTATCAGCTTGGCCTCATGGACACCTGCGCCGCCAGCGACCTCGCCGAAGGCCTGCTGAACTGCTCGCAGCGCCCGCCGGTCAAGGCAACCCATGGCCCGCGCTCCGGCGCCATCATCCGTGACGGCCGCCCCATCCCGCACTTCAATGAAGTCGACGAGTGCGCCGGGCTGGATGGCCTCATCACCGACCGGGTCTGGCGCGCCATGGGCCTTGTCCCCGACAACACGCTGCATGATCTGCGCTGGGGGGATCCTGACCGCTCCGGTACGACTGAACAGTACGTCTGGGTCTTCGAGATCTCGGGCGCCGTTCCGCCTTCGCACTTCGAAGGCGGCTACAAGGGCGCTACCGGCAAGCGCCAGGCCATGCCGTACTTCCTCAAGGGCGGCAGCACCATCAGCGGCGTCATCCTCGACGAAGATGCGCGACCAGACGACCTCGCCGGGCCGGCTGACGCCGCAGATCGGAAGAGCGTCG
>JBICIE010000109.1:0-5040 GCA_043101635.1 Phycisphaerales bacterium JB039
CCGCGAGGTCCTCGGCGGGACCGTCCGCGGGATCCGCGTGAGGCCCAACCGGCCGGCCCAGGGGCAGCGCGGCATCAGCGCCAGCGCCCGCGGCGCCGGCGCCGGCGCCGGTGATGAGTCCATCGCCAGCGCCCTGCTGGAGGGTGTCGGCGAGACCGTCGAGATCCCCGAGCGGCTGATGGACGCCTTCACCGCCGTGGCGGGCTCGGGCCCGGCGTACCTGTTCTATCTCGCCGAGGGCATGCTCAACGCCGCGGTCCGCATCGGCTTCGAGCAGGAGGTCGCTGACCGGATCGTGCGGGCCACCATCGCCGGCGCCAGCGCCCTGCTGGAGGCCTCTGAGGAGCCCGCCTCCGAGCTGCGAGCCCGCGTCACGAGCAAGGGCGGCACCACCGCCGCCGCGCTGGCCATCTTCGACGAGGCCCGCACGCAGGAGACCATCATCGCCGCCATCCGCGCAGCCCGCGACCGCGGCGCCGAGCTGGCGCGCGAGGTGCGATGAGGGAAGGCGGATCCACAGATGACACAGATGGGGACACAGATAAGAAGAAAGGCCCGGCCGCGCTGCGCAGCTTCTGCCGTCCGAAAAAACCGATGCCCAGGGCCCGCCATCGCCGCTCGCGCCCGCAGCAGGCCGCTGCGCGGCCACATCGAGCCATTATGACAGAGCAAAATACCGCTATGACAGAGCAAAACAGCGCCATGAGAGAGCAAAATGGCGCTATGAGAGAGCAAAATACCGCGCAGACAGAGCCTCTTGCCGCGCAGATGCTCCGTCATAGCGCGCAGACAGAGCAAAATACCGCGCAGAGGAAACAAAATACCGCGCAGACAGAGCCTCGTACCGCGCAGATGAAAGCTCCTACCGCGCTTCGGGCGCCTCCGATCGCGCTTCCGGAACGCCAGCCGCGCAGCGGCGACCGGGATGTAGCGACGGGTGGAGCGAGGCGACCCGCTTGCGGGATGCCGAGCGCAACCCGTCGAAGGCTGTGGCCCAGCCGCCCGATCCGAAGATCGCCGCGCTGCGGCGTAGAATCTGAAGCCGCGGCTGATCGGCCGACAAGGCCGCATCAGCCGGCGCCGGTCGCTTTCGCCTCACTCACCGCCGGCCGCCACTGGCGCTCCGTCGCGACCAACAAGAGCATCAGGCCGCTCAGCGCGAAGATGATCTCGACCGGGATCAACTCTCGCCCATTGCCCACATCGCCATCCGGCGTCGGCACGAACGGCAACAGCAGGATGAGAAGCCCAATGACGAGGAAGACGCGCAGCGCGCCTCGAACCGTTGCATCGCCGAGTCTGTCGTGCGGCGCAAGGTGGTCGGTGAGATACCCCGCCACGCGCAGCGCCCACACGATGTGCGAGCCGAGCACAATGAGCGCTAGTGCTTGGACGCCGGGCCACCACATCGCAGGAATCTGGTCCTCCCACGAGAAGAAGGCGACCCCTCGAAAGATCGCTCCCATGCCGGCCGTTGCCGCAAGCCCGACCGCTGCGCACCGCGGCCCGAGGGGGCCGGGTTCGCGGCCGGTGGGGGCGACCTGGACAATGCGCCTCCAGACGACGACCAGCGCACACGGGTAGGCGAGATAGGACAGGAAGAAGAGCGCAAAGAACACCCACGCGACGACGCCTGAGCGCGTCCCGATCGCAAGAAACGCCGCCACCAGGAAGCACAGCGGCCCGATGCCTGCGAGCCCGGCAACCAGGAGCGCTCGTCGCAGCGGACGCGGGTCCACACCGGCGGTTGCCGCGAGATCCGGCCATCGCTTGGTGCGGGTCGACCGGGGACGACCGCACTCCGGACAGATCTGCGCGTCACCCAGCGGATAGTCGCAGTCGCGGCATGTGTAGATCGGGTCGGCCATGTGGTCAGCGCTGTGGCCCACATAGTGATTCTACGCTGCCACGCCGCGATCCCCGCGAGACCGCGTCCGCTATAGCCCCCGATCCAGAACATCGCCCGGAAGGGCGATGCCACATCCCCCTCTGCGTCACCCTGCGCTCCCTCTGCGCCCTCCGCGTTCCTGACTTCCTTCCCTCAGAAGTCCCGCCGGCTGAACCGCCACGCCCCGAACGCCAGCACCACCCCCTCGAACAGCAGCGATGTCCCGATGATCCAGAGCCGGGATCGCTCGCGCAGCACATCCTGCACCCGCCGCGCCACCCGCGGATCCCCGAACTGCACCGCCTCGTCGGCCGCTGCGGCCTCCCCCTCCGGCTGGAAGCGGTCCATGTCCTCAGCGCTCAAGAGCCCCTGACCAAGCAGCGCGATCGTCTCCTGCGTCTTGGGCAGCACGGTCTTGGCGAGGAAGAAGTACCGGTGCCAGGCGCGCCAGGTCCGGAAGTTCTCCTCCGCCTCGGCGAGCTGCGCCCGCGTGCGCCCCAGCAGCGGATTGGCCTGCTCCGGCGTCGGCTCCGGCGCCGGCCCCGGCTCGGCGCCATCGGGCGGATCGACCGGTGACTGCGGCGGATCCTCGCGCCAGCGCTCGATGGTGCGCTGCGCTGCGGCCTCCATCGCGCTGGTGCGCTCCTCCAGCCGCTCGATCTCCGCCGCGTACCGCTCCCGCTGGAACAGCAGGATCGCCTCCGTCTGGTTCAGCGCGAAGATCATCAGCCAGAACAGGATCGTCAGCAGCAGCGCTGCGATCGTCGAACGCGTCAGTTGCCCCACCACCGCCATCACGCAGAACAGATAGCTGTAGAAGACCAGCACGATGGGCACGGCCAGAAACAACCCCCACTCCACCGAGCCGCCCCGCAGCGCAATCACCAGAAAGCACGCCAGCGTGAACACCAGCACCTGCAGCCCCACGAACAGCAGCCCCGTCAGATACTTGCCGAAGTACAGCCGCAGCCGCCCGATGGGCTTGCTCAGCAGCAGCTCGATCGAGCCGCTGGCGACGAAGTCGGGGAAGATCGACGCCGTCGAGATCAGCGCCAGAATCGTCGCCGCCCAGGTCAGCCAGATGGGCACGCCGATCATGGCGAACGCCCACTTGTAGAACAGGCTCGGTTCGACCAGGTCGGCGTTGATCAGGTCGTTCTCGATTTCCCACCACAGGATGGTGATCCCGCCCTCGCTCACGCCGAAGGCCGCAAACGCCCCGACCACCAGCACCGAGATCGCCAGCGTGATCCAGAACATTTTGCGGGCGTTCAGCTCCCGATACGCGTCCTGCAGCAGGGCGACGGCCTGGATCATGACTTCGCCCCCCTGGAGATGTCCGCGCCGGGGCGCAGCGTCTCGCCGGTCACCGGATCGGTCACCGTCTGCATGAACAGGTCTTCCAGCGACGGGCGCACCGGCCTGACCGCGGCGATGGTGATCCCCGCGGCCCGCACGGCGTCAATGACCGGCTGCACCCGCGCCGCATCCGTCGTCGCCAGCGTGATCACGCGCCGCGCCGCATCCTCGGACACCTCGCCGGCGCCGAAGCCCTGCTTCGCCGCGGCGGCGCCCGCCGCCATGTCGGAAGCTTCGGCAAGCTCCACCTCGTACCGGCGCCGGTCGCTGGTCAGTTCATCCAGCGTGCCCTGCTGGGCAACGACCCCCTGCACCAGGATCGCCACCCGGTCGCACACCATCTCCAGTTCGCTGAGCAGGTGGCTGTTGAGGAACACCGTCTTGTCCTGCTCCTTCAGCCGCAGCAGGATGTTGCGGATATCGCGCCTGCCGACGGGATCGACGCCGTCGGTCGGCTCATCCAGCAGCACCAGGTCCGGATCGTTGACCAGCGACTGAGCCACGCCGATGCGCTGGCGCATGCCCTTGGAGTAGCTCTTCATCCGCCGCCCGGCCCATTCGCTCATCCCGACCAGATCCAGCAGCTCATCGATGCGTTTGCGCCGCTGCCGCCGCGGCGTCTTGGCCATCGCCCCGTAGAAGTCCAGCGCCTGGCGCCCGGTGAGATAGTCGGGAAAGTCGTGATGCTCCGGCAGATAGCCGACGCGCGCCAGCGTCGGCTTGTGCCCGATCGGCTGGCCCAGCAGCGAGCCGCTGCAGCGGTCCGCCCGCACCACGGTCATCAGGATCTTCACCAGCGTGCTCTTGCCGGCGCCGTTGGCCCCCAGCAGCCCGAAGACCTCGCCGGGCATCACCCGCATCGAGACCTCCCGCAGCGCCCGCACCTTGCCGCGGTACGTCTTGTCGACCAGCGTCAGGTCGATCGCCGCCTCGCGATCCGCGGCACGGGTCGCGCTGGAACGCTCGGCGCTCGACTGCTCGATCGTCGTCGTCATGATGCCCCGCCCGGCTTGCGGGCCACGATGTGGTACACGTGCCAGTGCTTGCGCACGCCGGTGGCGTCCTCCGCGTCGCTCTCATCCTCGCGCAGCAGTTCGATCTCGAACCCCGCCAGCATCGCCTCGACCTCGCTGCGCGTGTGATGCGAGCGGTCGGCGATCGACGCCCACGTGTCGCGTTCGCCGAACAGTTGCCCGCAGAAGCGCCCGCCTGGCACAATCGCGCTGGTCAGACGCCCCCACAGCCGCTCGAAGCACTCCGGCGGACAGAACGGCAGCGTGAAGCTGGAGCTGACCAGTTCGGCCACCGGGATCTCGACATCCTCGAGTTGCCCGTGCACCAGTTCCAGCCGGTCCCGCCCGATCAGGTCGGATCGCGCCTCCAGGATGCGCAGCGCCTCCGGATGCCCATCGATGGCCGTGACCCGCCACCCGCGCCGCAGCAGTTCCACCGTGTCGCGCCCCTCGCCGCAGCCGAGATCCACCGCCCGAAGCCCCGCGCCGCCGCCCTCGAACCGCGCGATCGCATCCACCACAGTCTCCCGCGCCGGCTGCCCCGCGACCGCCTCGAAGTACCCCGGCCAGTCGCGTTCGAAGCCAAACGAGAACGCCGCCCGCCGGGGGCCGGTCCCATCCTGTGGCGCCGCGCTCACGCTGAGGCTCCGTACCTGTTCATGGCTTGCAGGCCACGATGTGGAAGACATGCCAGTGCTTTGGGGCTCCGAGGGCGTCAGTTCCATCCTTCTCCGCCTCTTCCAAATATTCGACCTCCAGCGGCCAGATCGGAAGAGCACA
>JBICIE010000110.1:0-2705 GCA_043101635.1 Phycisphaerales bacterium JB039
GGAACGGGATGTGCAGGAAGAAGCCGATCTTCAGGTCGGGGCGGCGGGCCCGCAGCATGCGGGGCGCCAGCAACAAGTGATAGTCGTGCACCCACACCGTGGCGCCCTCATCGGCGACGGAGGCCGCCGCCTGGGCGAACGTCGCATTCACTTCGCAGTACGCCCGCCACCAGGAGACATCGAACGTCGGCGGGCGCACGACATCGTGAAACAGCGGCCACAGCGTGCCGTTGGCCATGCCCTCGTAGTACTTGTGCACGTTCTGCTCGGAAAGGTTCACCGGAACGTTGAACACGCCCTCGTGCATGAACGGCTCCAGCCGCTCGGTGGCGCCGCTCCAGCCGATCCATGCCCCGCCGCGCTCCGAAGCGCTCTCGCGGCGCAGAATCGGCATCAGTGCCGAAACCAGCCCGCCAGGGCTCGTCTTCCACATCGACCGGCCGTCGCCGCGCTCCCGGCGCACCGGCAGCCGGTTGGCGACGACGACGAGTTTGCTGCTTTCCTCTGAGGACATCTGGACAACTCCCGGGCCGCCCGGGCCCACTTGAGCGTGCGAGAAAGGCCCCGCGAGCGCGCCGGCGCGCGCGGGGCGGACAGCGAGGAGAACTCAGTGCGCCTGGCCGGCCGTGTCGGCTCCGGCAAGCTGGTAGCCGGCTTGCTTCCACTCGGCCAGACCGCCCTCGAAATCCAGAACGTTTCGGTAGCCCGCGTCGTCGAGGGCCCGGGCCGCCTTTGGCGACAGATCGCAGTCGGTGCTCGCGCAGTAGAGGATCACCGTGTCATCCGGGCTCTCCACCAGTTTCTCGACGCGGTCAACGAAGCTGGCTTCGTCGAACGGCGCACTGTGCGCGCCGGGGATGTGCCGCTTCTCGTAGCTGTCCTGCGGAAGCACATCGACGAGCACCCAGGCGTCGTCGCGCTCCATGATCTCGTTCAGTTTGCGGGCGTCGATCGTCTTCATTGGCATCTCCCTTTTGTTCGTACCTGATCAGAAGCAGTCCTGCTCGATCTCCTTGCGTATGAGTCTGCGCACTCGATCGACATTCTCCTGTTCCTGCCGCTTGATGGACTGCCAGAAACCCGTCAGCTCCTCGTGCCCCTCGGCGTTGGCGATGTACTGATCGCAGCGCCACAGGCAGTCAAGCCGTCTGGCGAGGTCGTTGATGAGATCGCGGTCATGATCCTGCATCCCGGCGGTCTCGCCGACGTGCTCGAGACTCTGCTTCGCGGCGGTCGGCATGGTGTCTCTCCTGCACTGGGACCCGGGCAGCCCCGGCGCTCGCCGGATTGCCACTGCCCGCGTCAAGCCAACAGCAGATGGAAGTCGCAGGCGACCCAACCGGACGCCGGGCGCCAGCGCCATTCTGCGCCCCGGAACACCCCGGCGCCGGCATAGGGGAATCCCTGATGCGCCGCGCACCGCGCGCCACGGGTGCGCTCCTGTGGCCGCGGCGGTCTACCTCCCCGGCCTCTCCGACTTCCTGGAGGCGCGCGACCCGGGGCCCGCCGGCTGGGCCGTCGCCGGCGGCTTCAGCCTCGCGGTCCTCGCCGCCGGACAGTTGTCGCCAGGCGGTCCGGGCCGGCCGGAACTGAGCCAGTGGCTCCGCGAATCGCTCTCCGGCTTCTCGCCGGCGGGAGAGGACGCCGGCCGCCGATTCCCGGCAGCCGGAACCGATCGCGCCGGCCAACCGCGTTCTGACCCCCGTAAGGGCTTTTCCCCATCAGTTGCCGCCAGTGGCCCGGGATTTGCAGCGCTCCGGCCGAGCCGCCCCGCGGCTCCGGGCGGGGGATTGCCATGAGGCGAAGAGATGTCGTCACCGTCAGCGCGGCGCTGGTGATCTTCGCCACTGCGCCGGTTTCAGGGCAGCCGATGCATGGGGGCGGGAGCCCCAATCAGGCCTCGCGGCCAGCGGGCACGATCAGCAATACCGGCCATGACTTCAGCGGGCTGGCCTGGGCCGACGGCGAGATCTGCAAGCCGTGCCACACCCCCCACAACGCCGTCGCCATCGTGCCCCCCTTGTGGAACCACGAGCAGACCACGGCCGTCTACACCATGCACGCGGGAACGGGATCCGCCGCCGACGACTTCGACCTCAGCACGCGCCTGTGCCTGTCCTGCCACGACGGAACGGTCGCCGTGGACAGCTTCGGCGGCCAACCGGGCTCGACGTTCATCTCCGCGCGCGCGAACCTCGGCACGGACCTGAGCGATGATCATCCGGTCGGGACCGATGCGCTCTATCCGCCGGACCCCAAGCCATCCTGGTGGGACAGCGCGTTCCTGGCCACACCGACGGTCCGGCTGTACGCGTGGATCGACCCCGCAACCGGCGCCCGGTACCCGTCGGTCGGCTGCAGATCCTGCCACGATCCGCACGGTCGCGGCGGCTACGCCTACATGCTGGTGAAGCCGAACACCGCCAGCAGGCTCTGCCTCAGTTGTCACATCAAGTGACACCGGCGCCCGGAGCGTCAGAACTCCCACCCCAGTCCGATGTACAACCGGAAGTCGTCCTTCACCGGCGTCTCGCCGCCTGATGCGACCGGCTGGTTGATCCGGGTCCAGATGAACTGCACATCGAGATCGAGGTCGCTCCAGAGGTCCAGCGCACTGACGAAGGCGGCGCGCAAGTTGTACGACTGCGTCTCGGGAACCGGCACGGTGATGTCGAACTCCAGCCCCAGGTCGAGGTCGCTCGTCG
>JBICIE010000111.1:0-4837 GCA_043101635.1 Phycisphaerales bacterium JB039
GGGCCGAACCGCGCTGCAACGGCGCCAGCCCCGCTTCCTGGGCGGTGAACGCGGGTCGAGCCTCCGAGGGCTGCGCAATAGGGGTCTGGCAGCGCAGCGGCATCGCGCGAAAGTCCTCGGCCTCCCACGGCCGCGGGGCCGCCGCGACCACATACGGCGGCAGGTCGGCGGCGCCGGCGGCCGGCACGCCGTGCAGGTTCGCAAGGACGCCCGCGGAATCCGCCACGAGCGCAAGAATGCACGCACCCAGCAGGCCCATCACCGGCTCCTTCCGGGCCCATGCTACCGCGTCAGACGCCTGATTCCGGCGATCATCGCCGGGTTTTGGGCAATCGCCGAGCCCGCTGCTTCGTTGCCATCCTTTGCCCGCGCTGGAGGCGCCGGCCTCGCCGCTCTCGCCGGACCCGGTCGCGTGCCGAAGAAGTGGTCAGCCGGGCCCCGCTTGGGGCAGATAGCCCTTGTGGCGGGGCTTCTGGCGGGTAGACTGGCAGGATTCAGGGAGGAGCCCGGCCGCGTTGGCCCGGCCAGATGCGAGGAATCGACGATGCGTACCGAGACGCTCCGGCGGATGACGGCCGCGGCCGCGGCACTGCTCACCATCACCTCCCTCTGGGCCCAGCCCGGCCAACCGGGACGCAGGCGAGCCCCGGCCCAGGAGGCCGCCGCCGCTCCCACCCTGCCCCAGGAGTGGGTCGATCAGTTCCAGTGGCGTTCGGTCGGCCCGGCCAACATGAGCGGGCGCATCACCGCCCTGGCGGTCTACGAGGCCGATCCTTCGACGTACTGGGTTGCCTCCGCCTCCGGCGGCCTGCTCAAGACCACCAACAACGGGATCACCTTTGAGCACCAGTTCGATCGCGAGAAGACGGTGTCCATCGGCGACGTTGCCGTGGCCCAGTCCGATCCGAGCGTCGTCTGGGTCGGCACGGGCGAGAGCAACCCGCGCAACAGCGTCTCGTGGGGCAACGGCGTCTACAAGTCCACCGACGGCGGCAGGACCTGGGCCCACAAGGGGCTGGATGAGTCGTTCCAGATCGGACGCATCGTCATCCATCCGGAGAATCCGGACATCGTCTACGTGGGCGCCCTCGGGCGGCTGTGGGGCCCCAATGAGCAGCGCGGCCTGTACAAGACCACCGACGGTGGCGAGACCTGGCAGCGCATTCTGTACATCGACGACAAGACCGGCGTCGTCGATGTCAACATGCATCCGGAGGATCCCGACACGCTGCTGATCGCCACCTACGAGCGCCAGCGCGACGAGTTCTGCACCAATGACCCCGCAAAGAAGTGGGGGCCCGGCAGCGGCATCTTCAGGACGACTGATGGCGGCGCCACCTGGACGCAGTGCTTCGCCGGGCTGCCATCGACCGACCTCGGACGCATCGACATCGACTACTACCGGGCCGATCCGAATGTGGTCTACGCCCTGGTCGAGTCCAGCCGCATCGGCGAGGAGCCGGAGAACGCGCCCTACGCCGGCATCCAGGGGGAGGACGCCGAGGTCGGCGCGCGGCTGACCGAGGTCGTCGCAGACGGCCCCGCCGCCAGGGCCGGGCTGAGAGTCGGTGACATCGTCGTGAAGCTCGGTGATGAGGTCGTGGTGTCCTACGACGATCTCATCGCCAAGATCCGAGGTCGTGTCGCCGGCGACACCGTCGGCGTCGAAGTCGTGCGCAATCGCGAGGTCGTCAAGGCGGACTGGTCCTTTGCCTATCGCCCCGGCTCGCGCGAGGACACCGAAGCTGCAGAGAGCGCCGCCGCAGGCGAGTCTGAGGAGGCCGAAGCCGGTGAGGAGGCCGAGCGCAACGTCCCCGCCCCCTTCCGCACGCGACTCGGCGGGCAGATCCCCAACGTCCATCGCCAGCAGGGCCCGGATGGCCATGAATTCGGCGGCGTCTACAAGTCCACCGACGGCGGCGGGAGCTGGGTCCGCATCAACTCGCTGAACCCGCGCCCGATGTACTTCAGCCAGATCCGCGTCGATCCCAGCGACGACCGCCACATCTTCGTGCTCGGCATCAGCCTGCACTATTCCGGTGACGGCGGCGAGACCTTCAACAGCGACGCCCACCAGGGCGGCAACGGCGCTACGCACGTCGACCACCACGCCATGTGGATCAACCCCGAAGATGGCCGTCACGTCATCCTCGGTAACGATGGCGGGCTGTACGTCACCCACGACCGCGCTGCCCACTGGGACCACCTCAACAGCTTCGCCATTGGTCAGTTCTATCACGTGGCCGTCGGACCACAGCGCAACTACCGCATCTTCGGCGGGCTGCAGGACAACGGCTCATGGGGCGGCCCGAGCCGCTCCGGCGATGGCGCCGGCCCGATCAACGAAGACTGGTTCCGCGTCGGCGGCGGCGACGGCTTCATCTGCGCTGTCGATCCCGAGGATCCCGACGAGATCTACTACGAGAGCCAGAACGGCGCCATGGGCCGCTGGAACCTCCGTACCGGCGACCGCGGCTTCATGCGCGTCCGTGCCCCTCGCGGCATGAGCTACCGCTTCAACTGGCGGACTCCGTTCATGCTCAGCAACCACAACTCCCAGATCTGGTACAGCGCCGGCAACTACGTCTTCAAGTCGCTCCGCAAGGGTACGGACATCCAGCGCATCAGCCCCGAGATCACCAATACCGACCGCGGCAGCGCCACCGCGCTGACCGAATCCCCTCGCGACGCCGGCGTGCTCTACGTCGGAACCGACGATGGCGCACTGTGGATGACGCGCGACGGCGGCCGCGAATGGGTCAATCTGTTCGATCTTGCGCAGACAGATGATGAGCCGGCCGCTGACGCCGCCGGCGAAGACGACGCCCCGGCCCAGGCCGAGCCGGCCGCAGCCGCCCCGGACGACCCCATCACCGGGCGCTGGACGCTCGAGATGGCCGGCGGCCGTCCCGGCGGACGGCCCGGCGCTGAGGGCGCACGCGCCGGCGGTTTCGGCCTGACGCTCGATCTCAAGCGGGCCGACGACAACTCCATCACCGGCACGTTCAGCTCGCGCATGGGCGATGGCGAACTGAGTGAGGGCTCCTATGACCCCGAGACCGGCGCCGTGAAGCTCGTCTACGACGTCCGCGAGATGGCGATTGAGCTCAACGGCACACTGGCCGAGGGCGTCATCACCGGAACCATGGCTCTCGGTGAGCGCATGTCGCGCGATTTCACCGCCCGGCGCGGACAGCAGACCACGCAGCCGCAGCGCCGCGCCGGCGCCGAAGAGCCCGAGGCCGGCCCCGGCAAGCCGATCGCCGAACTGGTTGCAACCCCGCTCCACGTCAGCGGCCTCGAAGCCTCCCGCTTCGAGACTGGCCGGGTGTATCTCGCCCTCGACGGCCACCGCTCCGACGATGACGCCCCGTACATCTTCGTCAGCGAGGATTACGGGCGCAACTGGCAGTCTCTGTCCGGCTCGCTGCCGGCCGACGCCGGCTCCGTGCGGACGGTCCGCGAGGACATCACCAGCCCGGACATCCTCTACATCGGCACGGAGTTCGGCGCCTGGGTCTCCGTCGACCGCGGCCAGACCTGGCGCAGTCTGAACACCAACCTCCCGACCGTCGCCGTCCACGAGATCGCCCAGCACCGCTCCAGCGGCGAGATCATCGCCGGCACGCACGGGCGGTCCATCTGGATCCTCGATGTCACGCCGCTGCGCCAGATGAACGCCGAGGCGCTCTCCGCGCGCACGCACCTGTTCCAGCCCAACACCGCCATCTACTGGCGCTCCGAGCCCGGCCGCGGCGGCACGCTCCGGCGCTTCGAAGGCCAGAACGATCGCTCGCAGGCGGACATCTACTACCGCCTCTCCGAGGATGCGGACGTCTCGCTGGAGGTCCGCGACCACACGGGCAAGGCCATCCGCCAACTGGAGGCGCCCGGCGGGGCCGGCCTGCACCGCGTGTCCTGGGATCTTCGGCGCGAGGCCCAGCGCGCCGGCGGACGCGGCTTCCGGGGTCGCTTCGGCCCCCGCGTCGAGCCGGGCAACTACCTCATCGTCCTCAATGTCAACGATCAGACGCTGATGCAGACCCTGCGCATCGAAGGCGATCCCGACCACCCGCAGGAAATCCTGTGGGGCACGGAATACGACCGCCGCCTCGAAGCCGAGCGCGAGCAGATGGGCGGCGAGGAGGAGGATGCCGCCGAGCCCGAGTTCAGCATCATCTGGTGACGCCGATCGGCTGCACTCCTCGAAACCGGGGGCAGGGGCTGTATCCCTCGTGAGCCAGCGGGCGCGGGCTTCCAGCCCGCGCCGGCGCGTTTGGGCCGAAGTCGATTCGACTCGCTTGGATCCGCGACCCCGGTTTCCCCAAGGTTGACCCATGACCGCGCAGCCCCGAAGGGCCCAAAGGCGCGGCCATCGAGATTGCCCAGTGACCGCAAGATCTCGCTGCCCGCCAGGGCCCACCAGTGGCGACCCGTCCCTTGCCCCGGAACGCCGCGAGCGGAGCGAGCAAACCCGCGGTAAGCGCCCCGAAGAGACACGCAGCCCCGCAGGGGCGACGCGTTCCTTGCCCCGGGCGCCGCGAGCGCAGCGAGCAAGCCGGCGGTAAGCGCTCCTCAGACAGGCAGAGCCCCGGAGGGGCGAAGGCGCCATCCCTACCGTCCAGCGCCATGGCACACTCCTACACCAGTCTCTACTGCCACATCGTCTACGCGACCAAGAATCGCGAGCCCGTGTTGGCTGAGTCAATGCGCAGTCGTCTCTTGGAGTACAGCGGCGGCATGCTCCGCGCCGACCGATGCTCTCTCATTGCCGGCAGCGCTCTCGCCGACCATGTGCATCTGCTCATGCACGCGCATCCCCCAATCTCCCTCTCAG
>JBICIE010000112.1:0-7134 GCA_043101635.1 Phycisphaerales bacterium JB039
CCACTCTGCCACTTTGCCACTTCCTCTCTGTGCCCTCTGCGCCTCTGTGGTGAAAACAAGAGACTGAAGGGAAGCAGCAATGTCCAGTTTCAACTCGCTCGATCTCTTCGGCTCCGGCCCGCACCGCTTCCAGGAGGGCCGGCGCGGGCAGGTGTGGGTCGAGCCGGACCAGGCCTCGCCCGCCGGCAACAGCACGACGCTGCTCGGCGAGCGCGAGCTTGATGTCGTCGTCACGGGCCGGCTCGTCGCGGCGACTGAGGCCGCGCTGTGGGACCTGCGCGACGACATCACCGATCAGCTCACCGACCCGCCCACCAGCGCCACACTCGTCGATCAGGCCGGGGCGCAGTGGACCGACATGAGCTTCCTGGAGTTTCGCGTCGATGATCGCATCGATCGCGGCCGGGCCTTCAGTGTCGGCTACCGCGCCTTGTTCCGGCGTCTTGCATCGGAGGGCGCGTGATGGGGCCTGAGCTGGCGGCAACACTGGCGCAGTTTGGTGTCGCCGGGCTCATCGCGTGGCTGTGGATCACCGAGCGCCGGGCCGCGGGCGAGCGCGAGCGCCTGCTGGGCGAGGCGGCCCGGCGCGTCGAGGCCGAGCGCATCGGCCTGCGCACGTTGCTGGACGCCCTCGGCGCCAACACCCGGGCCCTGGCCTCGCTGGAGGCGACGCAGCGGGAGCTGATCGGTGCGATCAGGGCCGGTGGGCGCCAGGCTGGAGGTGGCTGTACGCCGTCGCAATGACGCCCTTGCAGGCGACATTCGGGGACGTCGTCTCTTCCACAAGGCGAGCGATCCGTCCAAGCCTCCCCGGGCGGACGCTCGCTGCGCTATTCATCCAGCACGGCTTCGGCCGGCGCCTTGGGGGCGTAGCGGTAGCCATCCAGTTCGGGCTTGCGGCTGGGCTCCCAGATGATGCGGCTGGCGCCGAGCATGCTGCCGGTGGCGACGGCGAGATTGATCTGGGCGATCTGGTAGTCGGTCAGGGCCCGGATCTCGGCGCTCTGGGCGTCGGCGAGCTGCGTGGCGGCATCCAGCACATCGGTGCTGGTGGAGCCGCCGACATCGAACTGGCGCTGCTCGGCCTCGAGCTGGCGCGTGTTGAGGGCCACCGACTGCTGGGCGGCGAGGATGCGCTGCCAGTCGGCCCTGATGCGCTCGATCGAGTTGAGCACCTCCTGCTGCACGAGCTGGCGCTGCCCCTCGCGGGAGCTGATGCGCTGCAGGCGCGTCAGGATCGCCGAGCGCAGGCGCGACAGAGCCGCCTCGTTGCCCAGCGGCATGGAGCCGGTGAGCCCGAGTTCCCAGTCCTCGAAGTCGTTCTCGATCATCGTGTCGAAGCTGTCGTTGAGCGAGTCGCCGAGGCCGTTGATGCGGTAGGTGGCGCTGAGTCCAAGCTGCGGCAGGGCCTGGTTCTCGCGGAACTCGATGTCGGTGATGTCGCGGGCCAGTTGCAGCTCCGCTTCCAGCAGTTCCATGCGCTGGGCCTCTGCGAGGTCGAGCAGGCGCAGGCGGTCGAGTTCGAACTGCACCGGATCGGGATCGGTGGTGGGCAGCAGGGTGGTGTCGTCGGTGACGCCGAGATCCTCGATGTTCATGAGGCGCTTGAGTTCGCGCTGGGCGGTGAGGACGAGGTTGTAGGCGACGATGATGGCCTCGAGTCGCTCGGCGACGCCCGCCTGGGCCCGGATGATCTCGATCTCCGCGGCGTCGCCGGCCCGGACGCGCCGCTCGGCCCGCTCGAGCTGATCCTGGGCGAGCTGAAGCTGCTGGCGGCGGACATCCAGCTCACGCCGCACCTGGTACAGGCGCCAGTAGGCGGTCTCGACCGCGGCGAGCTGGTTGATGATCGCCAGCTTGGTGCGGGCCTCGGAGATCTGCTGGTTGTAGCTGGCCACGCGGATGGCGTAGGTGCTGGCCCGGCGCCCGGCGCCGCGGAGCAGCGGCTGGGCCAGCGAGAACTCCAGGTCGCTCGTGTACGACGGATTGAGGGTGGCGAAGGAACTGGAGGTCTCGCGGCGCGTGACCGGCAGGCCGACGCCGACGGAGCCGCCGGTGTACAGCGGCACGCTCAGGTCGGGTGTGATCGAGAGAAACTCCGCCTGGGCGTCGTTGAGGGTGCTTGCGGTGGCGGTATCGGTGTTGGCGTAGAAGGCGCTGAGGCCGAAGTCGGCCTCGAAGGCGGCCTCCTGCTCGCGAAGGGCCTGGTCGGCGATGGTCGGGTTGACGAGGGCCACGCGGATGTCGACGTTGCCGGCGAGGGCCGCGGCCCGGGCCTCGGCCAGCGAGATGTCGAAGGTCTCGCGGGCGTCGAGGCGCTGGACGATGGCGCCGAGCGGCTCGGCGTCGTCGGCGGGGCGGAAGGTGAGCGCATCGATCTGGCGCGTGCGTTCGACGGGCAGCGGGTCTGCGTAGTCGCTCTGCTTGATGGCCAGCGGGTTGGAGCAGCCTGCGAGAGCAACCAGCGCGGCGGCGGAAGTGGCGCGGGCGAGGGAGACCGGAACAGCCGGAGTCGTCATGCGGGTCGCCTTCCGAATCTCGAATCTCAGATTTCAGATCTCAGGTAGGTCGGCAGTCCCTGCCGACAGGAACCGTATCGCGCCTTCGCCGGGGCAGCGTTCACTCGTGGCGCAGGGCGTCGATCGGGTCCAGCCGGGCCGCCTTGATCGCAGGGAACATGCCGAAGATGACGCCGGTGGCGGCGGAGAAGCCGATGGCCAGCCCGACCGCCCAGATGGGGATGGCGGCCTGCTCCAGCGGGGCGCCGGGGATCTTCTGGATGGCCATGACCAGTCCCTGGCCGACGGCGAGGCCGACGGCGCCGCCGGAGAGGCAGAGCACCACCGCCTCGACCAGGAACTGCAGCAGGATGATCACCGGCCGGGCCCCGACGGCCTTGCGCAGGCCGATCTCGCGGGTGCGCTCCGAGACGCTGACGAGCATGATGTTCATGATGCCGATGCCGCCGACCAGGAGGCTGATGCCGACGATGCCGGCGGCGCCGGCGGTGATGCCCTTGGCGACGCCGTTGAAGCGGTCGATGAACTGCTGGAGCACCTCGACATCGAAGGTGTTCTCGTCCTCGGGAGCGAGGTTGCGCATGCGCCGGAGGACGAACGTAACCTGGCTGCGGACATCCTCGGCGTCTTCGGTCGAGCGCATGTTGGCGACGGCGTAGTTGATCCAACCGTCGGGGTTGAGATTGATCGCCGTCGAGAGCGGGACGTAGACCTCGGTGCGGACATCCCCGCCGCCGAACATGCCCGAGAAGTCGAGCGTTTCGACGACGCCGATGATGAGGAACCGGCGCCCGGAGACGAGAATCATGTCGCCGACGGGATCCTTGTCGAGGTTGAGTTCCTCGATGGCCTTTTCGTTGATGAGGCAGACCTGACGACGCTCATCCTCGTCGATGCGGCTGAACGGGCGCCCGATGATGACCTGGCGGTTTTCGATCTCGTGCCACTCGGGCCAGATGCCGGTGACGCCGACGCCGTCGACGGCGACGGTCTCGCTCTCGATCTTGTAGCTGCCCATCCAGTGCGGATTGATGATCTCGATGGCCTCGCAGTAGTCGCGGATGGCCTCGACTTCCTCGAGCTTGAGCTGTACCTCGCGCCAGCCGACCTTGTGGCGCATGCTGCGGGGGCGGTCGCCGTCGATGAAGACCTTTCGGGTCCCGAAGGTCTCGAACTCGGTCAGCACGAAGCTGCGCAGGCCGCCGACGGCGGCGACGGTGGCGACGACCGCCGCGACGCCGATGACGATGCCCAGCGTGGTGAGCATGGCCCGGACCTTGTTGGCAAAGAGCTGGCCGAGGGCCAGGAAGACCGTCTGCACCAGAACGCGCACGATGATCACGGCGCGGCCTCCTGGGTCGCCGGGGCCGGCGGGCGGGTGCGAACGCGGGCGGTCGGCTTGGCCTCCGTCTCGGCCTTGGCGGCCTCGGCGGCCTCGGCTTCGGCCCGGGCCTGGGCGGCGCGTGCCGCGGCGGCGATGTACTCGCGGTGGATCGGGTCGCGCGCCGACGGGAGGTCGCTCATCACCTGACCGTCGCGCAGCCGGACGATGCGCTGGGCGTGGCCGGCGACCTCCTCCTCGTGCGTCACGATGATGATGGTCTGGCCCTCGGCGTGGAGCTGCTCGAACAGGGCGATGATCTCGGCGGTGGTGGCGCTGTCGAGGTTGCCGGTCGGCTCGTCGGCCAGCAGGATGGCCGGCTCGTTGACCAGGGCCCGGGCGATGGCGACGCGCTGGCGCTGACCGCCGGAGAGCTGGTTGGGGCGGTGGCGGATGCGGTCGGCCAGGCCGACGCGCTTCAGCGCGTTCCTGGCCCGCCTGCGCGCGCTGAACAGAAAGCGCGACGAGTAGATCATCGGCAGCATCACGTTCTTCAGCGCGCTCTGCTTGCTGAGCAGTTCGAAGCTCTGGAAGATGAAGCCGATGCGCTGGTTGCGCACGGTGGCGAGGGCCCCGGCGCCGAGGCGGTGCGTCGGCCGGCCATCCAGTTCGTACGTGCCGGCGGTGGGGCGGTCCAGGCAGCCGAGCACGTTCATCAGCGTGCTCTTGCCCGAGCCGCTGGCGCCCATGATGGCGACGAACTCACCGGCGTGAATGTCCAGCGACACGCCGCGCAGGGCGTAGATGCGCTCCACGCCGATCTTGTAGACCTTCTCGAGGTCGCGGATGCGGATGATCGGGACGCCGCTCACGAGTCCTGGCCTTCGTGCTGGGCCGACACCGGCTGCTGGTCGGCGGCGTCATCGGCCGGGGTCGCTCCGGATTCGGCCTGCGCTTCAGCGCCGGACGCATCGGTCTCGGCCCCCGTGTCCTGGTCGGTGGTCTCGCCCTGCTTGCGCACCGCAACATCGTGCTTCAACTCGGTGACGACGCGGTACGGGCCGATGACGATCTCGTCGCCCGCCTCCAGGCCGCCAAGCACCACAGTCCGCGTCAGGTCGCTGGAGCCAACGGAGATGGGCGTGGCGATGGCCTTGCCATCCACGTAGCGGTAGACGACACGGGCGAAGGTCTTGTTGCGATCGGCGTGGGGGCTGGACTCGATGATCTCGGCGTCCATCTCGTCGATGCGCCGGTCGACGACGGCCTGGCTGGGGATGATCACCACGTCGCGCAGCGTCTGCACCTCAATGTCGGCATTGGCGTTGAGGCCGGTGAAGCGCAGGTCGCCTTCTTCCTTGTTCACCAGGATCTCGGCCTCGACGTAGCTGGTGCCATCGCGGAAGAGCTGTCGCGTCAGGTGCACGCGCTGCACCACGCCGTCGAAGACCTCATCGGGGTATGACAGCACGTACACGCGGGCTTTCTGGCCGGCCTTGACCGGGGCGATGTTGGTCTCGTCGACGCGGGCCCGCATGAGCATGCGCGACAGGTCGGCGATGACCATGATCACGCTGCCGGCGTTGTTGAAGGTGCCCAGCACCGTCTCGCCGACTTCATTGTTGACGGCGGTGATGACGCCGTCGATCGGGCTGGCGATGACGGCGTTCTCCAGGTCGCGCCGGGCCTCGGCGACATTGGCCCTGGCCGACTCGATGTTGGCCTCGGCGGCCTTGAGGCTGCTCATGGCCCGGTTGTACTGGGCCTCGGAGGCGTCCAGTTCGGCCTTGGCGATGTCCTTGGAGTCGAACAACTCGCGCCGGCGGCCCAGATCCAGTTCGGCCAGCCTCAGATCGGCCTGCGCCCCGGCCAGGCGGGCCTCCTCAGACCGCAGCCGGGCCTCGGCGGCGTCCAGCCGGGCCTGAAGATCCTCAGCATCCAGGCGCACCACGACATCGCCCTGCTTGACCGAGTCGCCGACCTTGAACGGCAGGGCGGTGATGCGGGCCGAGACGCGGGCCGAGATGTCCACGCTGATCTCGGGCTCGATCAGCCCGGGGGCGTTGACCATGCGGGTCAGATCGCCCCGCTCGACGATGCGAGTCCGGACCTCCGGGATCTCCTCGGTCTTGGCGAACTTCTCACGCAGGCCGTCGGCGCCGCCGACGGCCTGAAAGGCCAGGAATCCTCCCGCGCCGAGTACAGCGCCGGTGATCCCCAGTCCGACGAGCAGTTTCATCACGGGCGGGCCCCTCCTCTTCGACGCCGTGCGACGCCCACGGCCGTTGTTCGTCGTTGTGCGGCGCCCGTTTCAGCATACCGGCCGGGCCAAGCGATTGTTTCGGGGCGCTGGCATCGAATGCCGCGGCGACCTCCGCTATTCTATTTGGAGTCGGGGGGAGGTTTTTGGAGAAAGGGAGATATCCAATGCGAATCGCGGCGATTCTCGGCGTCCTGGGGCTTGCCTCCGGCGTTTCGGCCCAGCTTGCGGCTTATTCGGACCGCTCGGCCTGGGAGGTCGACCCGCAGGTGGGGGCGGTGGAGGTCCAGGGCTTCACGGGCATCGACATCCCCAGCCTGCAGCCCTCGGGCGGTCCCGTGCTGTTCGACGGCGTCACGCTCACGGTGGAGGGGACCGACTCGACCACCGGCTCGCCGGCGATCACCGGCGGGCTGTTCCAGGGCTCGATCTTCCCGGCGACGGGGCATGTGGCGTATCACTGGGACTTCGATGCGCCGGTCAGCGCCTTCGGGGCCGACTTCTTCGGCGCGGCCACTGGCCTTGGCATCCGGCTGGAGGCGGCCGGCGAGCTGGTGGACATCTTCACCTTCTACAGCGGCTTCCAGGATGGCTTCCTCGGCTTCACCACGGCCACGCCGGTGACGCGGGTGAGCATCATCGGGTCGGACTCGGCCGGCGGCACAGCGGTCGGCGAGATCTTCGACATGGACGATCTGTCGTGGTCGGTGGCGGACACAACCTGCTACGCCGATTGCGACGCAAGCGGCGCGCTGGACTTCTTCGACTTCCTGTGCTTCCAGAACGCGTTTGCGACCGGCGAGCCGTACGCCGATTGCGACGGGAGCGGCACGCTGGACTTCTTCGATTTCCTCTGCTTCCAGAACGAGTTCGCGGCGGGCTGTCCGTAGCGACAATACGGTTCACTTAAGCCGAACGACAAAGCCTCCTGCAAAGATCCGGGTGATGTGCATGGATCGCCCGTCTTCAACAGGAGGCTTTGCTCGTGGATGGTACCGGCCATGGACGGCCGGAGGGAAGGAGACTGCTCGCGC
>JBICIE010000113.1:0-9099 GCA_043101635.1 Phycisphaerales bacterium JB039
GGATGTGGCGCCGGTCCTCGCGCAGGTGGCAGGTGACGCCGTCGGCGCCCCCGAGTTCGGCCTCGTGGGCCGCCCGGACAGGGTCGGGCTCGTCGATGCGCCGGGCCTGGCGGATGGTGGCAACGTGGTCGATATTGACGCCGAGTTGAATCACCCGTGATGGTATCGCCCGCGCCCCGGCGGCCGGGCGTCCCGGCGGCCGCCACTACAATCGCCGGAGGAGGGACGACCATGCGTCTTCTGGCCATCGCAATTGCAGTTTCCACGGTCACCGCCGCCACGCACGCCGAGCCGGTCCGCATCGAGCTGGACAATGGCGCTGTCGCCCTGCTGACGCCCATCGAGGGTTCGCAGGCCGTTGCCGTCCAGGCCTGCTACCGGGCCGGGATCATCGACGATCCCGCCGGCATGCCGCACGTCACACATCTGCTGGAGCACCTGCAGATCACCAGCGCCATCGGCGACCTGCCCGCCGGGGCTCAGAGCGACATCCTCAGCCGCGCTGGCATGATCAACGCCGAGACGCTGGGCGACTTCATCCACTACGACTACGCCCTGCCGGCCGACATGCTCGCCGAGGCGCTGGGCGCCGAGCGCGACCGGCTGACGAAGCTGACCATCGAGCGCGAGAACCTGCGCCAGGAGGCGTTCAAGGCCTCCAGCGAAGTCGGCTTCGTCGAAGGCTCGCCCGGCAAGCCGCTGGGCAAGTTCGCCTTCATGGCCGCGGTGCAGGCGTGGAAGGGCCAGGATGAGGCCCTGCTGAAGACGGGGCTGACCGCGACCAGTATCGATGAAATCGAGATGCTGCGCGCGCAGACACACCATCCCGGGCGCCTGCTGCTCTCGATCGTCGGCGGGTTCGACCCCGCAGAGGCCGAGCAGATGCTGCGCGACACGATCGGCGCGATCGAGGCGGGCGAGACCGGGCCGGATTCGATCGACTACGCCGCGCTTGACCCGGAGATGACCATCCAGTGGGACCCGCGCGCTACCGCCGTCGTCATCGCCTATCCCCCGCCGGAGGATCCCGCCGAGCGCATCGCGCTGTCGCTCTACGGCCAGGGCCTCATGATGCGCCTGCAGGGCAACGAGGCCCTCCAGCGCGATGTCGCCAGCTACCTCACCAGCGCCCTGGCGTGGCCCGTCGGGCGCCTGCCGTACTTCGTCATCGCGATCCTCGAGCCCGGCGCCGACCCCGCCGCAGTCGCCGAGCAGATCGACACGATCATGCGCGACCCGGCCGAGGACGGGATCACCATGCAGCTTCAAAGCTTCGCGCTCCAGCTTGCCACCCGGCCCAGATTCACGCAGCAGGGCCTGCAGTCACACATCGACATGGTCGCGCAGATGCGCCAGCTCGAGCCGGCCGCCGCCGAGCGCATGGTGCTGGCCGATGTCGCGCTCCAGCTTGCCGTCCGCGAACTGCTGCTCGGCGAGAACCCGGACCTTGCCGCGGACGCCGCGGGCTTGCTGTCAATTGACAGGCGGGCCGAACTGCTCGGGGCCCTCGACCCCGAGTCCCGCTTCATCACCATCCTCAAGCCCAGGCCCGAGACCGGCGAGCCGCAGCCGGCCCAGCCGTAGCGGTTGCGCCCGCGCACAGCGCGGCTACACTCGGCGCGTGCCTGCAACCGACCTCGACTGGCTCACCGCGCTCGCCGGACGCTTCCTCGTCTTCGAGGGGCCGGATGGCTCGGGCAAGACCACGCAGATGCGCCGCCTGCGCGACGCCTGCCGCGCGGCCGGCCTCGGCGTGTGCGATGTCCGCGATCCCGGCGGCACGCCCATCGGCGAGCGCATCCGTCAGTTGCTGCTCTCGCACTCCAGCGTCGAGATGACGCCCATCTGCGAAACGCTGCTGTACATGGCCAGCCGGGCCCAGCTTGTCGCCCAGGTCATCCGCCCGGCCATGCAGCGCGGCGACCTGGTGCTGGCCGACCGCTTCGTGACCTCCACGCTGGCGTACCAGGGCGCGGCCGGCGGCGTGGCCGAGTCTGACATCCACGATGCCGCCCGCGTCGCCACCGAGGGCCTGCGCCCGGATCTGGTCATCGTCTTTGACGTCGATGAGGATGCCGCGGCGCACCGGCTCAACCCGCTGCTGGACCGGATGGAGGCCAAGGGGCGCGCCTTTCACCGGCGCGTGCGCGAGGGCTACCTGTCACTGGCGGAGGCCGATCCGGGCGAGTATGCGGTGATCGACGCTTCGCGCGATGTCGACACGGTCTGGGGCGACACGCTCGGCATCCTGCGCGAGCGGCTCGGGCGCCGGGGCTGACGGCGCATGCTCTGGCCGCTGCTGATCGCGCTGGGCTTCGCGAGCGGGTCGATTCCGTTCGGGCTCATCATCGGCAGGCTTCGCGGCGTGGACATCCGCGAGCACGGGTCGCGCAACATCGGGGCGACCAACGTCATGCGGGTGCTCGGGCGCGGGCCCGGCATCGCGTGCTTCATCCTCGATGTGGCCAAGGGGCTCGGACCGACGCTCGGCGCCGGGCTGGCGATGGGGCTCGCCGGGCGCTGGACCATCGAGGCGCAGCCGATGGCGCTGTGGCTGTGCGTGGCCGCGGCGTGCGTGCTGGGGCACATGTACAGCCCGTGGGTGCGCCTGCGCGGCGGCAAGGGCGTGGCGACGGGGCTCGGCGCCCTGCTCGGCGTGTTCCCGCTGGTGATGTGGCCGGCGGTGGGGGGGCTGGTCGTCTGGATCGCGCTGCTGAAGCTGACGCGCTACGTCAGCGTGGCGTCTATCGCCGCGGCGGCGAGCCTGCCGATCCTGACGGGCGTCGAGATGGCGCTGCTGGGCGCGCAGGGCAGGCCCGCCGGCGCCGGGCTGGGCGTGGCGCTGGGCTTCCTGGTGGCGCTGGCGCTGCTGGTCATCTGGAAGCATCGGTCCAATATCGCGCGCCTGCGGGCCGGGACCGAGCCGCCCATCGGCTCGCCGACTCCGACTCGCGGACCAGACCCGCAATAACCTGTGCGGCCTGTATGGCCATTGCGCGCACTCTCGGACGCGCGCCGGCGGGTGCAAGGCAAGCCTCCTGCGGCGTCGGCCGATGCATCGGCTGCTCCGCTGGAGGAGAGACCATGCTTCGCCTTGCCGACCAAGGGTCCGATGAGTTGCTGCCGCGCTCCGGCAAGCCCGCCGGCGACGCCGGCGACGCCGACGTCCTGCCGTTCGACGCCATCGCCCACGCCGAGGGCGCCCTGAGCCACGCCGAGAAGCGCATGGAGAACCTGATGGATCTCGTCCGCCGCTTCGGGCTGGATGCCCCCGGCGACGGCCCGCGGGTGGCGTAAGGCCGCTCCGTCCCTACCGAACCTCGCGCCGCCCGGTCGCCACAGAGCGACCCCGCCGCGCCCCTATCCCCTCTTCATCTGCCATTTGCCCATTTGCCATTTGCCCATTTCCTACGGGCACCCCATCGCAAAGGCGTCCTGGAAGCAGAGGAAGTCCAGCACGGCGAGCGATCCGTCCCCGTCGCAATCGGCTGCGCCGAGGTCGCCTGCCGCGTAGGCGTTGAAGAAGCAGAGGTAGTCGAAGAAGGTGGTCGAGCCGTCGGCGTCGCAGTCGGCGATGGCGCAGGCGGGACTGACGCAGCGCAGGCGGCCGAAGAGCGGATCGCTGTACGAGAGACTTGAGAACCACAAGGAGGGGCCGCTTCCGTCGTCGTGGGCGGCAATGGCTCCGCCGCCGATGACGAGGCCATCCCATCGGCCCATGTCGTGCCACTGTGCGCCATCCCAGCGCGCCAGCCCCGTAAAGTCGCTGCCGAACCATTCGCCAAGCCCGCCCGAGGCGTACAGCTGCGCCCCGGAGCCGTCGTCGAACACGGCCAGATCCTCGACATGAATAACGGGCTCGCCACCGGTGGCGCCGACGGTCGTCCACGTCTTCCCGTCCCAGCGGGCGATGCCCTGCACGCGCAGGCGTCCGATCGCGCCCATGATGCCCGCGGCATAGAGGGCCGGGCCCGTTCCATCATCGTGGACGGCAAGTGACTTCACCCACGCGGCGGAGATGGCGCGTCCGGCGATGGGCAGCCACTGGTCGCCGGTCCACTTCGCGACGCCCCAGGTTTCCAGCCCGCCGGCGTGGGTGAGGTGCCCGCCCACGAACAGTGCCGGGCCGGAGCCATCGTCGAACACGACCATGTCCGTGACCGGCTGGACACCCGAACTCCAGACGCCGCCACCGACATCCGACCAGACATCGCCATCCCATCTTGCGATGTTGGAAACGGGGCGGCCGCCGGCCTCCGAGATCGTCCCACCGACGTAGAGGGCGGGGCCCCGCCCGTCATCAAAGACCGCCAGCGCGCGACACTGCCCGATGACATCAACCCCGGCGCCGGCGCCAACAGGCGCCCACTTCTCCCCCGTCCACTTCGCTACCCCGCGGACCGGTTCGCCGAGTTCGTTGGCGTCGAATGTGCCACAGGCGTACACCGCAGCGCCTGTTCCATCGTCGAAGACCCAGAGATCGTCGGGCCAACTCTGCTTGCCGGCGGCTTGCAGTCCTGTATGCGGACCCGCGGCTACCCAGCGCGTTCCGTTCCAGCGTGCGAAGACGAGCAACTCCGATGTCGGCGGCTTCGCAAGAACAGTCGCATACAGCCCAGGAACCGGCGCCTCCGGCAGGTACACCAAGTTCTCGGCAAAACGGAAGCGGCTCGGGAACTCCAGATGCACCGTGCAGTCTTGTGCGCTTGCACTCCCAGCTGCGCTGGAGCACACCATAGCCGCCAGCAAGCATCCCCTCATCTGTTTGGCGCTCCTGCGACGCAACTGTCGTTGGCTCCTCGTCCGCCCCGGCAACAGATGCGCCGGCTCTCACCAATCTACCCGATGAAGCCCGCCCGGCGGCGCCGGAGAATGCGAATTTCGCTCAAACTCCGGCAAACGGCGCGCATCCGCGGCGCATCGACCCCCCATTCCGGGGGGCGGAAGCCGGCTTGAGCCCGCCGATCGCGGAGCGATCGGCCCACCACTCAGACCCACCTCAGGCCTCGCCCTCAGCGCACCGCCATCACCATCATCGTCTGATCGTCCGGCAGCCGGGACAGGCCGGTGAAGCGGCGCACGTCCCACAGGATGCCGCGGATGATGTCGGCCGGGGCGGTGTGGGCCTGCCCGGCCCGGGCCAGCGACTCGCGCAGGCGCCCGCGCCCGAAACGCTCGCTCTGGAAGTTGGTCGAGTCGGCCACGCCATCGGTGCACAGGCACAGGATGTCGCCGGGTTCGAGTGCAATCTCTCGCGTCTCGTACTGCTCATCCGCGTCCACGCCCGCGATCAGCCCGCTGGTGGCGAGTTCGGTGACATCGGCGCGGCGAAGCAGCATGGGCGGGTCGTGCCCGGCGCTGGCGAACTGCAGCGAGGCCCCGTCGGTCACCGCGAAGAAGATAGTGACGAATTCGTGCGGCAGCGTGTCGCGGCACAGGTCGCGGTTCACCCGTCCCAGCACCTCGCCCGGGTCGCGGCTGCCCTGGCAGTGGGCCCGCAACGAGGCCCGCACGTATGACATCAGCAGCGCGGCCCCGACGCCCTTGCCCACGACATCGCCCACGACCAGGCCCGCCGGGCCGCTCGGCCCGTCGAAGGCGATGTAGTCGTAGAAGTCGCCGCTGAGTTCGAAGCTGGGCGTGTAGCTTGCCGCAAGCTCGATCCGGTCGAACTTCGGCGCCTCTGCCGGCAGCATCCGCCGCTGGATGTCCGCCGCCAGGCGCACCTGGCGCTGGATGCGCTCATCGGCCTTGCGCCGGGCCAGCAGCCGGGCCTGGGCCACGGCGATGGCGGCGAGGCGCCCGATCCACGCCAGCAGCCGCTTGTCGCTCTCGGTAAAGCGCCGCGCCTGGCGGCCGTACAGCCGGATGACGCCCAGCGGCCTGCGGTTGTAGATCAGCCCCCCGTGCAGTGCGCTGCCGAGGCCCTCGGCGACGATGCGCTGCGGCGCCTGCACATCGGGATGCGCGGGCAGATCCTCGGCGACGATGATCTCGCCATCGAGCGCACGACGGTCAAAGATGCGCCCCTTCGAAAGCGGCAGCGGATTGTCCAGCCACTTGCGCGACAGGTTGCGCGAGGCCAGCAGTTCGACATCGGCCTCATCCTGGGCCAGCCCGCCCTCGGGATCCTCCTTGAGCAGCACAATCGCCCCGGCGCTGAGCTGAAGCAGGTCCAGGGCGCTCTCCAGCGCGATGTCGAGGATGCGTTCCAGCCCATGCGCCTCGGCCAGCAGCGCGCTGAGGCGGGAGAGTGCCGCAAGCTCCTTCAGCCGGTGGCGCAGCTCCAGCAGGTTGGCGCAGTCGTCGTCGGCCATCGAGACCATGCGCGCCAGCAGGGCCTCGGCGGCAGCGCGGCGCGGCCCGCGCAGCGCCCCGGCGTTGCCGGCGTGCACCCAGCCGATCACCTGCCCGGCGGCGCGCAGCGGGATGGCAAAGGCGCGATCGTCGGGGGAAATCGGGCCGGGATGCTCCGCGTCCAGGGCCCAGCCGTCGGGCCCCTCGGGGTCATAGCGCAGCCGCCTGCCGCGCGCATCGAGGACGGCTACCGGCGCCTCGATCAGGGCCGACAGCGCAGCGCAGGCGTCCAGGAACGCTCCGTCGGTCAGGAAGTCCGTCAGGGAGAGGGCTGCGGGGCTGTCGCCGGAGGGAGGGTCGGTCATCGCGCTGGGGTCGCCGGTGCTAAGGCTGCTCGGCGCCGGCAGGCGCCCAGACCGCCTCCAGAACATCGGCGAGCATCTCGTCGCCGGCGGCCCGCATCTGCTCCAGCCCGTCGCGCAGGGCCGCCGCGTCGCCCGTATGGAAGCCGGCGTACGCCAGCAGCAGCGCGCTCTGGCGCCCCATGGCGCCCTCCGGGTCACGCTCGATGTTCTGACGCAGACGGATGACCACATCCGTCAGGCGCGACGCCCGCGGCAACAGCTTCGCCTGGTACCGGGCGCCGATCAGCTCGGGATGACGCGTCAGCAGTTCGCGCAGGTTCAGCGCCGCCGAGATGAACAGGCCGGCGCCGATCTCCGCGTGCACCCGCCCCGCCGCGGCCAGCGGGTCGCCGCTCTTGGCCGCAAGGGCCCGCGTGAAGCGTTCCTCGGCCTCGAAGTAACGCCCCTCGGTCAGCAGGCGCTCGCCTGCGGCCATGTGGGCCCCGTACGCGTCGAAGTCGCGCGCGCTGGGACGCAGCAGTGTCTCGTACTCGCCCGGCGCCTGGCGCAGGGCCTCGGTGGTGCGCTCGTCCAGCAGTCGCTGCAGCGCCTCACGCCGCGCCAGCACCGGGTCGGTCAGGCCCCCCGGCGTCTGGGCGCCGGTCTCGCCCGCCTCCGCGTCGGACCCCGGCGCCGGCTGGGCCCCAGACTCCGCCGCGGCAAGCTGGGCCGAGATCTCATCGAGGACCTGCTTCCAACTGCTGGTCACGGGCGACGGGTCCGGTTCGGCGGCCGGCTCGGCGCCCCCATCGGCGGGCCCCGCCGGCGGGATCTCACGGTCGTTCATGAAGCTCTCGAAGCGCTGCAGGGGGACGGACGCGTCAATGCGCGTGTCCACGCCCGGCGCCCCCCTCGGCTCATCCGGGGCCCGCCGCGTCGGCAACGGCTCCAGCCCCACGCCGCGCATCGGTGAGGCGGTCAGCCCGTAGCGCTTCCCTTCGGAGTCCGACAGCGTCGTGAGCATCGTCGGACTGAACCGCCGGTCGGCGTCGAACGCCGCGGTCGAGCGCAGCGTCCACAGCATCTTGCCGCGGCTGTCGGCCGCCGGATCCGCCGGATCAACCGGGGCCAGATCCACCAGCCCGGCGTCGACTGCGCCGGCCCGGGCGCCGCTCGTGGTTGGCCGCCCCAGGCGCGTCGCCGTCAGCGAGCCCGTCAGGTTCTGCGGCAACTGATTGCCCGTGGTCAGGGCAAGCTGGTACTGCAGGGCCTCCGTGCCCCGGATCCCCATGCCGGCCAGGCCCGAGTAGAACGAGTCGCGCCGAAAGGAGAACAAGTCGTCCGAGCCAAGCTGCCCGCGGAACTCCGTCGGCGCCGTGTAGCCGACGTCGCCGCGGAAGTTCAGCCCGCCGAGCGCGTTCCCGGTGACCACGGAGTTGCGGAAGCTCAATTCCTGACGGGCGCGGATCGCCGGCGAACCGGTGTACGCCCCGGGCTCACTGCGGTACACGTTGCGCGGCGCCCCGTTGAATCCGCCGGAGCCGACACCCGGGTTCCGTTCCAGCAGCGTCCCGTCGCCAAGGGCGTTCTGGGCGCTCGCGGTCGAGGCGACCGCCCCGGCGATCGAAGCGATGAGCAGTGCGCGAAGCGACATCCCGGCCTCCTTTGGCTCTCTCTCAGATTATCGCCCGGGATGCGCCGCCGGTTCGCCGATTCGCCTCTCACAGGGCCAGAGACGCCCGGCATGGTCCGAGAACCGCCGCTCAACGGCGCAGCCGGGCCTCGACATCCTCGATGCGCCGGCGCCACGGCTCGCCGCCCAGCGCCGGATCGATCGCGCGCAGCCGCAGCACATGGGCCCGGATCGCGCCCGAGCGCTCGCCCATCGTGTTCTGCCCCTCCAGGATCTCCAGCAGCAGGGCCCACGCCTCCCAGAAGGCGTCGGCGCGGATCGGCTCGCCCGGCCCCCTGGGGGCGTCAAGCGACTCGGCCAGTTCCAGCAGGTCCTGGAAGGCCCCGGCGTCATCGGCGGTCAGCAGCCGCGCCCGGGCCAGGCCGAGACGCACGCGCGCCGGTCCGCCTGGCAGCCCGGCGCCCCGGTCGCTGATCGAGGCGAGGTAGGCGACCGCCTCACGGCCACTGCCTCGCGCCAGCAGGGCTTCCCCAAGCTCGAGGCGGAATCGATCGGTCAGCGGGCTGGCGCGGGCCTCGGCCCACGTCAGCGCCCGTCGCGCAGCGCGCTCGACCTCGCGCCCCCGGGCCTGGACGCTCGCCGGGTCGGCCCCCTCGATGCGCTGGCGGGCCAGTTCGATGGCCCGCAGGTGCAGGGCGCCGGCGAGCTCGTTCGCCGGCGCCGACGTCGTCGCAAACGGGTCGATCGCGTCCAGCAGCCCCAGCGCCTCCTCGATGCGCTCCGCCGACGGCTGATGAGCCACCAGCAGCCGGGCGAGATCCAGCC
>JBICIE010000114.1:0-14887 GCA_043101635.1 Phycisphaerales bacterium JB039
CTGACCTTCTTCGACTTCCTGTGCTTCCAGAACCTGTTCGCGGCGGGTGATCCCGGCGCGGACTGCGACGGCGACGGCTCGCTGACGTTCTTTGACTTCCTGTGTTTCCAGAACGCCTTCGCGGCGGGGTGTCCGTAGCACGGCGGCGTCCGCGCAAATGGAGCGATGATGAAGCGTTACTTGACAATGGCAGTTCTTGCGCTCGCCGCGCTGGCGAGGGCCCATGGGGTCGATCCCATCCTGCACTACACGTTCGACGACGGCGTCGATCCGACGTCGAACCTCGGCACACTGGGCCCGATGTACGATGGAGCCATCGGCGCCGGAATCGAGTTTGCGCCGCTGGGGGGCGGCCTGGCGCTCGAGTTTGACAGCGTCGATGACGCCCAGGCGCAGCCGCTGGGGGACGAGAACGCCTTCGATCTCGCCGACAGCGACTTCTCCGTGGCCGCGACCGTGATCACGACCAACGACGAGCCGGGGGCGCCCGGGGGGAGATTCGTCGTGACCAAGGAGACGGTCGGTTCCGAGGATGGCTGGGGGCTGCAGGTCCGGCGCGACGCTGGCGAGGCGGTGTTCTGGATCTCCGCCGATGGAGTCTCAGTCGTGGCCGGCAGCCTGCCGGCTGTCAACGACGGGGCTGCGCACGAACTCATCGGCGCCCGCGCGGGGGGTCTTCTGCTGCTTGCGGTCGATGGCGCCGTCGAGGCTGTCACGGAGATTCCCGCCGGCTTCGGCTCGACCGCTCAGAATGACAACGAGCTTTCCATCGGCGGGCGCGGGCGGTTCGCCGGCGGCCCGACCAGTGGACCCAACGACGAGTTTCTCGGCACGATCGATGATGTGCTGATCTACGACGTCGCAATCATCGAGGCGCCGTGCTACGCCGACTGCGACGGCAGCGGGGGACTGGATTTCTTCGACTTCCTGTGCTTCCAGAACGCGTTTGCCACCGGCGACCCGTACGCAGACTGCGACGCCACGGGCGTGCGGGACTTCTTCGATTTCCTGTGTTTCCAGAACGAATTCGCGGCGGGTTGTCCATAGGGCCGCCGACAAGGAGGAGAGACGGAATGACCAAGGTTCATTGCGGGGCGGCACGGGCGGGCTGGATCGTCGGAGTGGCGCTCTCGGGGACTGTTGCCGCGCAGCCGCTGGGCGTCAATCTCGTCGTCAACGGGGACGCCGAGTCCGGCACGATCGACGGCTGGGTCGATGGCGGCATCGAGCCGCGGGACGCCGCATCGGCGGGATCGCTCGGTCTGCCGCCGGGGGTGAGCACCGGCGACTTCTGCTTCACGGGCGCTGCTGGCGACCCGATGGAGACGCTCTCGCAGGAGATCGATGTCTCCGGGCGGGCCGGGGAGATCGACGCCGGCGAGATCATCGTGACGTTCGCCGTGCTGCTGCAGACGCGCGCTGTCACAGGAGCGCGGGACTCCGCCGGCGCCCGCCTTGAGTTTCGCACCGGCGCCGGAGCGGTGATCGACAGCGTGGCGTTCGAGGATTCGGGCCTGCCGCTTGATGTGTTCGACTGGGACGCGTTCGAGGACATCCGGACAGCGCCCGCCGGCACACGGTCTGTCTACGTGGAGCTGGTCGTCGCGCGCTCGGCGGGAGCGTCGACCGACGGTTTCATCGACAACGTCTCACTCACGCTGAACACCGGCTGCTATGCCGACTGCGATGGCAGCGGCGGGCTCGATTTCTTCGACTTCCTGTGCTTCCAGAACGCGTTTGCCACCGGCGATCCGTACGCCGACTGCGACGGTACGGGCACGCTCGACTTCTTCGACTTCCTGTGTTTCCAGAACGCGTTTGCCGCGGGGTGTCCGTGATGGCGGCGCCGTGCGCTCGAATCGATTTTGATCTTCAAAGCGCAAGCTGCACAAGAAGGGAACGCGCGATGATGCGCAGAACACGCCTGACGATCTGCTTGTCCGCTGCTCTCGCCGCACCCGCCTTCCTGCTCGTCGCACCCGCCGCGGCACAGGACCTGCTCTGGACGCGTCAGCTCGGCACGTCGGCGTGGGACCAGAGCCGGGCCGTCGCCGTGGACAGCGAGGGCAACGCGTACGTCAGCGGTTCGACCCGTGGCAGCCTTGGCGGGCCCAGCGCCGGGGATTACGACGCCTTCCTGGCCAAGTACGACGCCGCGGGCGCCCTGCTCTGGACGCGCCAGCTCGGCACGTCAGCGGACGACGGCAGCTACGCAGTCGCCGTGGACAGCGCGGGCAACGCGTACATGAGCGGCTCGACCGAGGGCAGCCTCGGCGGGCCCAGCGCGGGGGGCGCCGACGCCTTCCTGGCCCAGCACGACGCCTCGGGCGCGCTGCTCTGGTCGCGCCAGCTCGGCACGTCAGCGGACGACGGCAGCTACGCCGTCGCCGTGGACAGCGCGGGCAACGCCTACATCAGCGGCGATACCGAGGGCAGCCTCGGCGGCCCCAGCGCGGGGGGCGCCGACGCCTTTCTGGCCAGGTACGACGCCTCGGGCGCCCCACTCTGGACGCGCCAGTTCGGCACGTCGGCGTGGGACCAGGGCCGGGCCGTCGCCGTGGACAGCGCGGGCAACGCGTACACCAGCGGCTCGACCGAGGGCAGCCTCGGCGGCTCCGGCGCGGGGCTAATCGACGCGTTCCTGGCCGGGCACGACGCCTCGGGCGCGCTGCTCTGGTCGCGCCAGCTCGGTACATCAGCCGACGACAGGAGCTACGCCCTCGCCGTGGACAGCGCGGGCAACGCGTACACCAGCGGCGAGAGCCGAGGCAGCCTGGGCGGGCCCGGCGCGGGGGATTACGACGCCTTCCTGGCGAAGTACGGCGACGCGACGTGCCCCGCCGACTGCGACGGCGATGGCGAGTTGACGTTCTTTGACTTCCTGTGCTTTCAGAATCTGTTCGCGACGGGCGACCCGGGCGCGGATTGCGATGGCGACGGCGCCCTGACGTTCTTCGACTTCCTGTGCTTCCAGAACGCCTTTGCAGCGGGGTGTCCCTAAGCAGTGAGCAGCGCAAGCTGGGCGCAGGCGACGGAGCTTGCGTCGGCGCGGAACGCTCGGTACACTCGCCGGGCGCGGCGGCGGCGACCGCTGCGAGGAGGATGAGGATGCTCTGGTTAAGATATCTTGCGTGCGTCGTTGTTATCGGGTGTGGTGCGGGGGCGCGGGCCCAGCAGATGTACATGACCGGCTTCCCTGGCGAGGCGCTGCCGCCCGAGATGCTCGGCTTCAGCACGCCCGGGTACGGGGTGGAGGTTGGCGCCGGCGTCTGCTCGCTCAGCAAGGACCAGGGCGTGACCACCGGCACGGCCAGCGTGCGCCTGTGCCGCTGGGTCGATGGCGACTTCGCCGCCCAGGTGACGGCCGATCGCAGCGCCGGGGCGCAGACCGGCTCCACCGGGCTGATCGTGTGGTACCCGGGGGCCTCGTATTCGAACATCTTCTTCTTCGAGGGCGGCACGATCGCCGGGAACATCTTCCAGTCGGGCGCCGGCAGCCGCACCATCGGGAGCGCCGCTGCGATGGCGAACTTCCGCATCCGGCGGACCGGGCAGGACATGACGCTCGAGTTCGATGACGGCTCGGGGTGGACCACGCTGCACAGCAGCAGTTCGCCGGCGCTGCTGGGACCGGTGCGGGCCGGCTTCTTCTCGGTCGAGGAGCGAAGCATGGCGCCGGGGGCGACCTTCGCGTTCGACGACTTCGCCGTGGAGGCGGATGTGCTGGCCGAGTGCTATGCCGACTGCGACTGCAGCGTCAGCCTCGACCTGTTCGACTTCCTGTGCTTCCAGAACTCCTTTGCCGCGGGCGACCGGTACGCCGACTGCGACGGCACGGGCGTGCTCGACTTCATTGACTTCCTGTGTGTCCAGAACGGCTTTGCCGCGGGATGCCTGTAGCAGCGGTCCCGGACTCAAGGTCCGCGCCGGAACGACACGGAGGGCGTGAGGGCTTGCGTTGGTGGCGTCCGGGCGGTAGATTGGGCGGACTCCGGAGGTGCGCCCGATGCCGATGCGATGCCCGTGCCTGCTGCTGGCCGCGATGCTCGGTGGGGCGGGGGCGGCGGCCCCGGCGCCGGGGCAGGAGGTGGGCGCTGCGCCCGATCTCGGGCCCATCTACTGGGATACGGTGGGGCCCGATGGCAGGCTGACCGGCGGGCGGATCGAGGCTCGGCGCACGGCGCCGGATCCCGAGGCCCGCATCGACGCGCCGGTCGAGGTTCTGTGGGATCCCGGGGCCGTCGACGCGGGCGGCGGCGCCCTCGAACGCATCGACCTGGTCATCGTCGGCGACGGGTATCAGGCGCCGGAGCTGGCGCGGTATCGCAGCGACGCCGCCGCCATGGTGAACTACCTGTTCACGCAGGAGCCGTTTGCGACGTATCGCAACTTCTTTCGCATCTACCGGGTGGATGTCGTGTCGGCCGACTCGGGCGTGGATCACGATCCGTCGCGCGGGGTGCTGCGCGACACCGCCCTGAACATGGGCTTCTGGTGCTACGGGATCGACCGGCTGCTGTGCGTGGATGTCGCCCTGGCGCGCGCATATGCGGCGTCGGCGCCGCACGGGTTCGATCAGATCGTGGCGATCGCCAACAGCAGGACCTACGGCGGCGCCGGCTACGCGCTGGACGATCTGGCGACGGTGGCCGGGGGCAGCGCCGTGGCCCGCGACATCGTGGTGCACGAGTTCGGGCACTCCTTTGCGCGCCTGGACGATGAGTACGACTACGGCGACGGCGCGGCGTACACGTTCGCCGAGCCGTACGCGATCAACGCCAGCGTGCTGACGGCCGGCGAGATGCGCGCCGGCGCGCGCAAGTGGCATCAGTGGCTCGGGTTCAGCGGGCTGCCGTGGGACGGGCCGGTGGGAACCTACGAGGGGTGCAGCTATTACCAGTACGGCATCTACCGCCCGTCGCCGGATTCGAAGATGCGGAGCCTGCACCGGCCGTTCAACGCGCCATCTGCCGAGCGGCTGATCATCGAGTTCTACCGGCTGGTCAATCCGATCGACGACGCCACGCCGGAGGGAACGCTGCGGGGCGATGAAATGGTGTTCGTGGATCCGGTGGATCCGGTGGGGCGGCCGCTGGAGATCCAGTGGTATCTGGATGACGAACCGATCGCGGGGGCAACCGGCGAGACGCTCGACCTTGCGGCACTGGCGCTGGGGGCAGGGACGCACACGCTGGGCGTGGTGGTGGCGGACAACACGCCGTGGGTGCGTCACAAGACGTTTCACCAGGCGCTGATGACCGAGCAGCGCCAGTGGGAGGTCGAGATCGCGTGCGGGGCCGACTGCGATGGTTCGGGCGCGTTGGAGTTCTTCGACTTCCTGTGCTTCCAGAGCGCGTTCGCGGCTGGCGGCGCATCAGCCGACTGTGACGGAGACGGCGCGCTGACGCTGTTCGACTTTCTGTGTTTCCAGAACGCCTTCGCCGCCGGCTGCCCGTAGGCAGGCGGCGAGCGGAGCGCCAAGAACGGCGCGGCGTGATCAAACAAAAGGGGCCGCCCACGCGGGCGGCCCCTGGCAGTGCTGTCAGACGATCGTCCGGAAGGGCGACGCTCCTAGCGCTGGCGGATGTAGCTGGACTCCAGGGCCTTGTCGATGCGGGCCTAGGCGTCCTCGAGGTGGGCCCGGGTGTAGGGGTCGAGGCGGTCGGCGCCGCGCAGGGCCCGCTCGATCTGCCCGTTGAGCTGGCGGAGCTGCATGGAGACGAGGTTGGTCAGCGCATTGCTGGAGGCGCTGGACCATCCGTAGGCGCCGTTCTCGATCTCGATGAGGCGATCGAGGTGCTCGCGCTGCAGGTTGCGGCGCAGGCTGGAGATCATGGGGCTGCGGGCGGAGTGCTCGCCGCCGTTGCGATCCGCCAGTTCGCTCCACGTCGCGTTGTAGACGGTCTCGAGCAGTTCGGGCAGGGTCACGGCGTCCTCGCCGTCGCCGGCGATGTACTCGTTGTCGAAGACGCGCTGCAGCGTCGTCGGGTTCATGAGCATGGTCATGACCGAGGCCTGCAGGCCCATGATGCGGTCATGGATGCGCCACGCCGGGTCCTGGCTGGCCGAGCCGTCGTCGCTCCACTTCTCGACCGTCAGGTAGCGGATGAGCTGGGGGGTCAGGCCGAAGGCCTCGTCGTAGAACGAGTTCTCGATGACGAACTCGAGGGCGGCCCGCTGGGCCTCGGCGTCGACCGGCGTGACGGGCACGCGCTCGCCGGGATCGCCCTTCTTGTCGCGCACGACGTGGGCGCCGCCGATCCAGTTGGCCATCATGGAGACCATGCGCATCTGCTGGCCGAGCGTGATCTCGTAGCCGCGCCGGGCCTTGGACCACGGCTCGCCATCCTCGACGAACTTCTCCAGCAGGCTGGCCCGGTGATAGCGGGCCAGTTCCATGGTGCTCTCGGCGTAGTCGAGCGGCTCGGCGGCGAAGTCGTAGCGCCGGGCGAGCGGGTCGGGGCCGCCGGTATCCTCATCGGTGGCGTACTGAAGCTCGGGCTCGCTGCAGCGCTTGAGGATCTCGGGCAGCGCCTTCTCGTCGGTGGTGTAGCCGTACTCGATGGCCCACATGTCGTACGGGCCGATGCCGATCATGGCGTAGTCGCCCTGGAAGCCGTCTTCGGCCGCGTTGATGTTGGTGGGCAGGTAGTCCATGACGCTGGTGGCCATGGGCTTGTTCCCCTTGAACTCCTCGCTGTTGATCTGCTCGAGCGAGTAGGCGCTGGAGGCCTTGAAGTTGTGGCGCAGGCCGAGGGTGTGGCCCACCTCGTGGGCGATCAGGTCGGCCAGCAGCGGGCCGACGAAGTCCTCGGGCATGCCGTCGATGGTCTCCCCTTCGGGCTCTGCCCCGAGCAGGCCGAGTTCCAGGTGCATGCGGGCCATGGCCATCTCGAAGGCCTTGCCCGCCGCGGCCTGGCACATGCCCTGCGGCAGGTTCAGGCGCGAGAGCATGCCCTCCTCGTCCTTGAGCTGATCGCGGAACTCCGGATCGCTCAGGGCGATGGGGTGGCCGCCGTAGGGCAGCACGCCGCGGCGCTCGCGCTGGGCCAGCAGATACTCGCGCTGTGCGGGCTCGGCCAGGCGGATGCGCGGGTCCCACTGGGGCTTCTTGTCCAGCCAGGCGAGGGTCTCGGGGCTGAAGCTCTCCATGGCGAACTGGGGCATGATGTTGCTGAACTCATACTCCCAGGCCCGGACCCAGCCGTCGGAGACGACGACGTCGGCATCCAGGATCTCGCCGGTGCGCGGGTGAGCCCGGCTGGGGCCGATGGCGAGCCCGACCTCGTTGGTGACCCAGCGGATGAAGTTGTAGCGGACATCCTCGGGGTCGAGGTCCATGAACGCGCCGGTGACCTTGTCCTGCTGGCGCACCTCGATGGCGTTGACGAAGCCGACGGCTTCGAAGGCCTCGTTCCAGTACTCCAGCCCCTCGCGGACGAAGCGCCGGTAGGCGACGGGCACGGTGTGATCGATGTAGAAGACGATGGGTTCCTTGGGCGGGCTGAGCTTGAGCTTGGGATCGCGCTTCTCAAGGTGCCAGCGGGTGATGTAGCGCTTGGGGATCTCCTCGCCGGAGAGTTCGCCGAGGTCGCGGAAGCTGGTCAGGAAGTAGCCGACGCGGCTGTCGGCCTCGCGCGGCTTGAAGCCCTGGCTGCTGCGCAGCTTGCTGAGGGAGTAGTGCAGCGTCTTGAAGACGCCGCCGGCGACCGGCGCCTCGAAGGCGATCTCGGTGTTCTCCGGGAAGGTCTTGGCCTTGGCGACCGTGGCCAGGCGCTGGTTGAGGCCGTTGGCGCTGAAGCCGAAGAAGCGCTGGGCGTTGTCCAGCAGCAGGTCGTCCATGTCGATGACCGGCTGACCGCCGGGGCCGATGCAGACGATCGGAATGTCGAGGATGACGCGATCGGTGTAGCTCTTCTGGACCGCGTCCTTGTTCTCCGGGCCGCCGGTGGACTGGTACTCGACGTTGGGCTCGATGAGGGCCAGGCGCTTGTCGAAGCGCTTCCAGGTGACCAGCAGGTCCTGGCCCTGGAGGCCGGCGAACATCTCGCCGGTGGCGACCGTCATGGCGAAGTAGTGCTCCTGGTTCTGCCAGCCGCGGGGCAGCTCGGCGAGCATCTGCCCGTCCTTCTCGCGGACCCAGAGGGTGTAGAAGCCCTTGTCATCCGCCGTGGAGACGACCTTCTCGTAGTCCTTGGCGACGTCCTTGAAGTCGGGGAACTCCGGTTTGGCGTCCTGCCCGGCGCACAGGCCGGCCAGCATGGTCAGCGCCATCGCGCCCGTCACGATCTGGGTTCTCATTATGCAAGCTCCTTCTTGCCCGTCGGTTCGGGCCTCGTGTCCGCCTGCCGGGGCGCCCGGCAGGACCCTCCTTCGGTCAGCCGGGATCGACGATCCGGCTGTCTCCGTCATGTTCCCGGCCGGGCGCTTCGGCCCGGGGCGCCGGGTGTGTCCACAGCAGGCCCGCCGTCAGCAGGCCGAACAGCGCGACGGCGGCCTGTGTGGGCCGGTCGCGCGTTACCAGCACGGTCGGGTCGTCGTAGCGTCCCCGCTCCAGCAGCACGATACAGCGCAGCAGTCCATATGTGGCAGGGAGTACGGTCAACCACAGCAGATTCATCGCAAAACCGGCTCCGGATGCGGCATCCGGGCCGGCGCCCGCCGGACCAATCATATACCGAAAACGGTCGTCCTGCGACTGCGTGTACGCGGCGTAGGTCAGCAGCGTCGCCACGGCGGTGACGACCACGGCCATCCGCAGCAGATCGTCGGTGTAGGCGGACTGGACAGCGCGGGCCGCCGCGGCCCGGGGCCCCATGGTGCGGCGCTCCCCCAGACGCTTCCCGAAGGCCAAGAACATGGCGAGGAAGAAGACCACGTTGAGCAGCCAGCTCGACGGCTCGATCAGCACCACAGCGCAGCCGGCCAGCACGCGCAGGACGAAGCCGAGGGCCAGGCTGATGACATCGAGGATGGCGATGCGCTTCATGCCCTCGCTGTAGGCGGTCACGTTGGCGATGTAGAGCGCCGCGATCACTCCCAGCAGGCCCGCGCTGGTGAGGCCGCCGGGTCCGAGGGCCGCCAGGGCGACCCCGCCGGCGGCGCCCAGCCACAGCGCCACGGCAAAGATCCGGGCCTGGGCGACCCCGATGCGCCCGGAGGCGATCGGGCGAAGCCGCTTGCGGGGGTGCTGGGCGTCGACCTCCCGATCCCGGATGTCGTTCATGACGTAGCAGCCGCTGGAGGCCAGCGACATGGCGAGCACGGCGCCCCCGATGGCGAGCATGTGCGCCGGGGTGTGCCAGGCCCCGCCATACAGTGGTCCCACGACCACGAAGGCGCCTTTGGCCCATTGGGTGGGCCGGGCCAGCTTCAGGTAGTCGCGCCATGAGGCGACGCCCCCCGGGTCGGGGGCCGGCGGCGCCGGGTCGGGCGGGGCTGATGCGGGCTGAAGCGTCACGATCGGATTCTCAAGGAGTCGCGAAGTGGGAGATCGGCTATCGGGCGTGACGACTGAGGGGAAAATGCGCCCGCCGCTCCCCGGGACGTACCACTGCGGGGGCCGGTTCGCCGATGTGTCCGTGACTTCATGACGTCGCTGCACCCGACCTCGATTCCGACGCGTCGCACCACGCCGCTGTGGGTGGCTCCTGCGGGGGCCGCAGCGCTGTGGGCGGGGTCGCTGCCGGCGATCCTGCTGGGGCTGGACACCAGCCGCGGGGCCTACGACGCCCTCAACTACCACCTGCCGACGATCCGGATGCTGGCGGAGCGGTTCCCGGCGATCCCGATCGCCAGCGAGGACTACCTGGTGGTGATGACGCCGGGGTACCACCTGCTGGTGGCCCTGGCGGCGCGGCTCGGGGCCGGGCTGATCGGGATGCAGATCGTCGGGTCGCTGTTCACCCTGGCGCTGCTGGTGACGCTGTCCCTGGTGTGCGCGGTGGCCTCCGGCCCGCGCCGGGCCCTGGTGCTGATGGTCCCCTTCGCGGTGTCGCTGTACGTCTTCAGCGCGGGGGTCTGGCTGCTGCCGGACAACGCGGCGTGGCTCATGGTGCTGGTGATCCTGGCGCTGGCGTTGCGCCCGCGGGTGGACCGCTGGACGCTGATCGGCGGCGGGCTGGCGCTGTGCGCGCTGGTGATGGTGCGCCAGAACCACATCTGGGCCGCGGCGCCGCTGTGGGCGGCGGCGTGGCTCGGTCCGACCCGCGCCAGGCCGGAGCTGGCGCCCGACCCGCTGCAGGAGCCGGGCTCGCGCATCGGGTGGGGGGCGCTGGCGCTGGTCGCGACGCTGCCGGCGTTCGGGCTGCTGGGGTACTTCGCCGCGGCGTGGGGGGGGAGCCTGGTGCCGCCGGTGTTCCAGGAGATGTACCGGGCCGACAGTCTCGGCACGTTCGAGGCGCCGCTGTTCTTCCTGGCGGTCTTCGGGCTGCTGTCGGCGCCGCTGGCGTCGATGGTGGGCTCGACGATCGTCGACCTGTGGGCCTGGCGGCGGTGGCAGTTGATCGCGGCGCCGGTCGCGGCGGGGGCTGCGGCCCTGACGCTGAACACCACGTTCAGCGTGCCCGGCGGGCGCTTCAGCGGGATGTGGAACATCACCCACGAGATCGACTGCCTGCTCGGGCTGCACGGGCTGAGCCCGACGATCAGCCCGACCATGGTGCTGGCGATCGCGTTCGGGGCGCTGATGCTGCTGATCTGGATCAGCGCGCTGCGGGTGCGGGACCGGTGGATCTTCGGTGCCGCGATCGCGGGCTTTGCGGCGGCCCAGTGCGCCAGCTACTTCGTCTGGCAGCGCTACCACGAGCCGTTCGTGCTGATGCTGCTGGCGCTGATGGCCGCCCGGCTGCCGAGCCCGGAGCAGCGAATCGGCGTGCGCGGGCGCAAGCAGCCGCTGATCGGCCCGGCCCTGCTGACGCTGCTGCTGCTGGCGCTGACGGTGCAGCACTTCGCCACCGAGAACCCCGCGGTCGTCGTGGGGCGCGATCGGCTGTTCCTGACGGCGGACCGGGAGGTCACGGCGCCGCCGGGGTGTGAGTAAGGGAACCGGAGTGCCCGGCGGATGTCTGTGGCCTCCTTACCTCGCCGGCAAACTGATCGTCAGTTCCTGGGCGCGGTGCGAACCGGCGCCGGCGTCGAAGACGTCGTAGCGCCAGATGCGCAGGCTGCGCCGGACGAAGGCCTGATCGAGCCCCAGCAGCCACCACGGTCGCGGCCACGTGCCATCCGGCCCGGCGCCGGCCCGGGCGTGGGCGCTGGTCAGCCCGCCGACCAGCGGGGCAAGGGATGCGGCGCCGCGCGTGGTATTGAAGTCGCCGACAATCACATCCGGCGCCGGGAAGCCCGTCGACTCGCGCTGCTCGTAGAACGCGCCCGATTCGACGAGCACGTGGCGCGTGTGCCGGGAGGCGTCGATGGCCGCTCTCGCCCGGCGGGCGCTGGCGGCCCGCGAGAGGGCAGGATCGCTGGGCAGGTCGATGGCCCAGATCGTCAGCGGCGCGCCATCGACATCGAGCGCAGCAAAGACGGCCTGGCCGCGATCGATGCGCTGCTCCGGCGAGCCGGCGACCATGCCGCGGAGATCCAGGTCGGTGGCCCCGGAGGCGCTGGGCGCAAAGCGGGAGGCGATGACGACGCGACCGCCGGAGCGCACGCGCCCGATGGCCTGCTGGGGCGGCAGGTCCCAGAGGTCGCCGGCAAGACCGATCCAGTTGACCGAGAGCGGGGGGTTGATCGCGATGAGCACATCGGGCTTGCGGGCCGCCACGGCGCGCCGGAACTCCTCGGGGGTGACGTCGGTCGCGTTCCAGCCCAGGATCGTCATGGCTTGCGCCGGGGGCGGACCGCGCCGGAGCAGATTGCCCAGCCGCCACTGGAAGATCCCGACCCAGGCGCCGGCGCCGAGCGCCGCGATGAGTACGGCGAGGGCGAGGCGACGGCCGGCGGGCCAGCGCGCAGCGAGCGCAGCGCCGAGTGCGCCCAGCGCAGCCAGCAGCGCCGCGCCGGCGGGGATGGCGCCGGGGATCCAGAACAGCGCCTGCGACCACGCCCAGCGATCCGAGGCGAGCCGGCCGGTCAGCAGCAGGGCCAGACAGGCCGCTGCGACCGCAGCGCAGGCGGCGCACGCGCTGCGCGCACCTGCGCGGGCAAAGGAGCGCGACGGCGTCATTGCTTCTCGAGTTCTTCCTGGTAGCGCTGCATGACCTTGTTGCGGGTGACCAGGCCGAGCGGCGCGCCGCTCTCGGAGACCATGCACAGGGCGGCCATGTCGTGCTGGGCGAACTTGTCAATGACCGTGTCGAGATTCTCCAGCGGGCTGATGGTCGGCATGTCGCTGCGCAGCAGTTCGGCGACCAGCAGCAGGGGAATGGCCTCGCGATCGATCAGCGCCATGCGCATGTCGTGGCCGGTGACCATGCCGACGTACTTGCCGCCTTCGTCGGTGACGACGAACTCGGGGACGTGCTTGGAGGCGTGCAACTGGATCAGCTTGGCCAGCGGATCGGAGGGGTAGACCGGCTCGCCGGTGATGCGCGTGATGTGCACGCTGGACACGGGGATGCGCCGCAGCACCGTATAGTCGCGGGTGGCGCCGATGCGCAGCCCTTGGCGGCGCAGCTTGGCGGTGTAGATCGAGTCGCGGTCGATGAGCTGCGCCGTCATCGTGGCGACGACCGCGGCGATCATGATCGGCAGCAGCACGGTGTAGTCGCGCGTGAGCTCGAAGAGCATGAGGATCGCGGTGAGCGGCGCGTGCGTGCCACCGGCGATGAAGGCCGCCATGCCGACCAGGGCGTAGGCCGCCGGCGAGGAGCCGTGCGGGATCAGCCCCATCGCGTCGAGCACCAGGCCGAAGCCCGCCCCGAACGTCGCCCCCATGAACAGCCCGGGGGCAAACACGCCGCCGGAGCCGCCCGAGCCGAGCGTCAGGGCGGTGGCGAGGGCCTTGCCCACCAGCAGGGCCGCCATCAGTCCCAGCACCGCCTGATCGAAGCCGGCGCCGTGCAGTTCCAGGCTCTGGGCGGCGTCCGGGGTGTACGTCGCCGGGCTGAGCAGGCGTTCGATGGTGGCGTAGCCGTTGCCAAAGAAGGCGGGCCGGTGCTGGTCGGACCCGATGAGCAGGACGAACCCGATGCCCAGGACGCCCAGCAGCAGGGCGCCGAGGACCGGTCGAATGGCCGGATGCACGCGGATGCGCTCGAAGGTGTCCTCGGCGATGTGCAGCAGGTGACTGAAGCCGACACCGAGGGCGCCGCAGGCCAGCCCGAGGACCAGAAAGGCCGGCAACTCCAGCAGCGTGAACTGGTACGACCCCGCCCGCAGGGCGCTGACCTCGAAGATGGCTTCGTTCTCGCCGAGGATGGCCTGGGTGGTCGCGGTGCTCAGCACGCTGGCGACGACGATCGGTGCGAAGGTGCGCAGGGAGAAGTCCCGGACCAGGATCTCCAGGCAGAAGAAGACCCCGGCGATCGGGGCGTTGAAGATGCTGGCGATGCCCGCCGCGGCGCCGCAGCCGACCAGCGTGGCCATGTGCTCGCGCGGGGTCCGCAGCTTCTGGCCCAGCACGCTGCCGGCGGTGGAGCCGATCTGGATGATGGGGCCCTCGGCGCCGGCGGAGCCGCCCGAGCCGACCGTAGCGACCGAGGCGAAGACCTTGACCAACCCGACGCGCAGCGGAATGACCCCGCGGTGCTGCAGGATGGCCTTGATGACCTGGGGCACCCCGTGCCCGCGGGCCTCGCCGGCGCCGTAGTGCACGATCAGGCCCGTGATGAGGGCGCCGGCCATGGGCACGACCGGGAGCAGATAGAGCGGGAGGGCCTCGTGGGCCTGATCGCTGAGATGCTCGGTCGTCCGCAGGGCCCAGGCAAAGCCGACGGCGCCGAAGGCGGTAATCACGCCGATGAGGGCGCCCAGGACGATGAGATACCAGTCCCGCTCGAAGCCGAGCCGGTCCGCCATACGACGCAGCCGTTTGATCGTCTCGGTCATGCGCTGGGCCGGTCCGATGACCGGGGCAGACTATACCGGCGCGCGCGCAGGAAGCGGGCCGCCTCGTGGGCGGCCCGCCTTGTCCCTTCCCCCGCGATCTCGCTCTGGCGCCGCCAGGAGGCGGGGATTTGCGCTGCTGACCGTGCTATCGGCGGACCCGGGGCGCGAGTTGAGCGGCATCCGGAAAGAAAGGTCGCGCCGGATCCGGGCCGGACGCAACGCGATATTTTGTCCGGCGCCCTACCGTCACCCCGCTGTGCCCGACGCCCGTGTGTACTGGATCTTCAGCCTCCCCCGGAGCGGTTCCTCCGTCACGGCTTATGCCGCGGCCGAGGCCCTGGAGGCGGCCGTCGCCGACGAGGTCTTCGGCCCCTGGGATCGCACCGGCCCGCCGTATGGCTACCCGGCGGCCCAGGCCGAACTGGTCCGCACGCACCACGCCTGCGGGTGCCGCTTCACGCCGGAGGTGATCGGGATTGCCCGCGCGGTGCTCGACGAGATCGCCGGCGAGCGGGGGCGCGTCGTGTGCAAGCACCCGCACCTGAAACCGCCGCCGGCCGAGTTCCGGGCGGCCTTCCCGGCGCACCGGGCGGTGTGGCTGATCCGCAACCCCCTGACGCGCCTCAACAGCCTGTACGCGCGCGGCTGGACCGACCACCTGCGCCCCAACTACGAACTGGAGCACTACAAGGCCTTCGCGCGCCACTGGCTGAGCCAGCGTCCCTGGCGCCGGCTGACGTTCGAGCAGATGCGGGCCCGGCCGGAACGCTTCTACCGGCGCCTCCTGATCGGCTGGGGCGTCTGGCCGTCGCGCCAGCGCATCGACGCGGCGCTGGCATACGCCCGGACGCGGTACCACGCCTCCAGCGCCGAGATCGACGCCGAGGGGCGCACC
>JBICIE010000115.1:0-2850 GCA_043101635.1 Phycisphaerales bacterium JB039
GCAACTGGCTGCCCGCAAATTAAGTGCGATTGGTATGACCCGACCCGAGAAGTGGCCCGAGAAGACCTGGCCATCCAAATGGCGGTTCCGTATCGGATACTGCCTGTCGTGCACGGGAGCGGTCACTACGTCTTCTCCGAACGTGTGCGCCACCAGGTGACCACTATGTACGTGTATGCAGCGATAGCTGCCGCTTCAGCTGCAATCTGTTTGGCCGGGCTCATAGTCGGATGGTACTCGAGTTGGTTCCTGCCAAGCTTTGCAGTTGTGGCTGGCCTTCCCTTGACCGCCCACTTCTTGCGTAGAGCTCGGTCTATCGTGTCGCGGGAACTGTGGATTGACCCGAAGGCTGGCTCCGGCCTGATCGGAACCGAAAAGGGCGATCGCACTCCCGCCTTTGAGGTTGGCGACAGTTCACTGCGCATCCTGAGGCTCTGCGTCAGGCGCAAGGGGCCCTGGGGGTACGTTGTGGTGTTCGATGCGTTGGACAAGCTGTTCCCCATGGCGGTATTCCGCAAGCGCCCAGACGCCGAGCGATACGTGCGGGAGCTTCCCATCGTGCTCCGCAACCGTCTGACTCCTGACAGCGGTACGGTCGAAGTGACGAAGTTGTGGCCGCGGGGCTGGAGTGATCGCGGCTGATCGTGATCGTGTGCCCCTGGGGAGCGCTGTGTCGGCCGATCCTCATGAGCGCGCCATGGGCGGGTCGTGGGCCGCAGCGCGCCGGGCTTTGACGCGAGCGCGTCGGTCTCTGACCACAGCGCGCCGAGCTCTGACGCGAGCGTGTCGGTTCCTGACCACAGCGCGCCGGTCTTCGACGCGACCGTGTCAATGACTGACGCGAGCGTGTCAAGGACCGACGCGAGCGTGTCAACGACCGACACGGGGCATATCTGGACCCTGGCGGGGGCGCAGGAGGCGCCGGCCGGCGGCGGGATCGCCGATTCCATCGCGGATAACCCGCGCGGACCGGCGGGCGCAGCAGATGCGCGGCCGGTAATGCGCGCCCCCGGCGCAGCGCGCGGGCGCCGCGCCGACGTCGCTGCGCGCGCGGGCCGCCTGTGACGATTACGCCAAGTGCGCCGGCGGCTCAAGTGGCGCGGCCGGACATCCGAGAATGTTGGCGCCTGGCGTCCGCTGCGCCGGGGGCTGATCGATGCGGCCGGGTGTCGGCCGCAGCAGCGCCCGCCGGAGGCCGCCGGCGTCAACCGAAAGGCACGACATGCCAACGGTACCGTACGGCAAGGCGGACGCGATCCAGTTCTTTGAAGACCACGTCGCGGTGTGGCTTAACGATCCCACCGCCATCGGCCTCACCATCGCGCAGGTCACCGACCTCAGCGGCGCCACCGTCGCCGCCCGCAGCGCGCTCACCGCCGCCAGCGCAGCCCGGCAGGCCTCCAAGGGCGCAACCACCACCCTCGATGGCGCAGTGGACACCATGCGCGACCTCGGCGGGCCGATGATCAACGCCATCCGCGCCTTCGCCGAGGGCGCTGCCGACCCCAGCGCCGTGTACGCCGCAGCGCAGATCCCGCCGCCGGCTTCGCCATCCCCCGCGCCGGCGCCGGACGCCCCGACCGACCTGGGCGCAACGCTCGGCGGCGATGGCTCGATCACGCTGACGTGGAAGATCACGCGGCCGGCGCCCGGTGCGCAGGTGACCACGCGCATCTACCGCCAGCTCGATGGCGCCGGCAGCTTCGCGTGGATCGGCGACACCGTCGACAAGAAGTTCACCGACAGCACGCTGCCCGCGGGCACCACCAGCGTCAAGTACCAGATGCAGGCGACCGCCGGCGGACAGAACGGGCCGTTCACCTTCCCGATCACGATCCAGTTCGGATCGGGCAACAACGAGGCCCAGATCTCGCTGGCGGCGTAGGGGCGGAAGGCGGAACGCAGAGGGCGCAGAGAGAGCGCAGAGAACGCAGAGGGGAAGATGGGCTCGAGGCCCGGCGGACAGCGCCGGGCCTTTCTCGTGCGCCCGCGCGCACAGAACCAAATCCTCTTCTCTGCGTCACTCTGCGACCTCTGCGACCTCTGCGTTCCTGCCTTTCCTGCTCTGCCTCGGTTGAAACACCCGCCGCCGGGCATCGGCCCGCAGGTACAGGATGTGCCGCGGCTGGCCCGACTTCGTCCGCCCGAGGCAATGCAGCCGGCGATCGCCCAGCAGGTCGAGCACCTGCCCGGCCCGCCCACGCAGCGCGCCGTGCGCCCCCCACGCCGCGATGACAAGCGGGGCGCCATCGACTGCCCGCAGGATCCACCCGTCCGCCTCCGGCCCGACCGGATCGGCCGCCCGGCGCAGCACCCGCGGGTCGGTGGTGCGGAGGGCGAACAGGTTCACCATCGCGCAGGCGCCGAAGCCCCAGGCCCGGGCAAAGCCCATCGCCCGCCGGCACGTCGGATCGTCGACGGTCTCGTCCGCCGTCGAGGGGTTCAGCCCGATGAACACGACCGGCGGGCCCTCGCCCCACCGCCGGCCCAGCGCGTACCGCCAGCGGCGACAGGGCGAGAGCGTGGCGGTGCGGCAGATCGGCGCCATGGGGGGATTCTGGCCCGGCGGCAGATGCCCGGCACGCTCCGGCCCATCGCGGTGCAACCTGCCCCATCCGAATCCCAATACCCGGGTACGCAGCCGCAGAAGGAGCCCACCATGCCCGCCGAGCCGATGCCCCGCGACACCGACCGCCGCCCGATCGCCCCGCTGATCGTGCTGTAGGCCGGGGCCGGCCGCCGCCGCCGATGCGGGCGCTGAGCCTGTTCGACGAGCTGCGCTTCCGGAGCGAGCTGGCGAGCGCGGGGCCATGATTCGTCGCAGGCGAACGCGATGAAAAAAGCGGGCCG
>JBICIE010000116.1:0-44874 GCA_043101635.1 Phycisphaerales bacterium JB039
ATCTGCGGCGGACGACCAGATCTACGCAACGCTGCAGGCGATCCTCGACAACAACCCGGACCTGTACGGGGCTTGCTTCGCCTTCGCACCGGACGCCCTGGGGCCCGGACGCGACCGCTTTGCGCCGTACATGTGCCGCGACGGCGGCTCGCTGCGCAGCATGGACCTGTCGACGGCCTACGACTACACGCTGCCCGAGTGGGAGTGGTTCGCCAGGCCCTACGCCGAGGGCGAGGCGTGGTGGACCGAGCCCTACTTCGACGAGGGCGCCGGCAACGCGGCGATGATCACTTACAGCATGCCGGTGCGCAGCGGGGACCGGATCATCGCGATCCAGACGATCGACATCCGGCTGGAGGATCTGCAGCGGCGGCTGCTCATCCCCAGCAGTCTGCCGGGCGCCCGCTGGCTCATCCTCAGCAGGACCGGGGCGTTCCTCTCCGTGCAGGACCCGTCGCTGCTGCTGCACACGACCATCTTCGACCTGGCCCAGCGCCAGGGACAGCCAGGCCTGGCGCAGATCGGCTCCCGCATGGTCGAAGGCAAGCGCGGCCGCGGCGCCTTCCACGATGCAGACGGCTCGCGGCGCCTCGTCAGCTTCGAGCCGATCCCGTCCACCGGCTGGTCGTTTGCCATGCACGTCTCCGAACGGTCGGTTCTCGACCCCGTGTACGCGGGCCTCCGTCAGCGCATGGCCGGCGCGGCGCTGGTGTCACTGGTCCTCCTCGGCGTGGTGCTGGCGGCGGCGTTCTGGATCGCCCGTCCGATCCCGCGACTGGCCGCGGCGGTGCGGGAACTGTCCGGCGGCAACCTGGAGGCCCGGGTCCGCGGCGTGCACTCGCGCGACGAGTTCGGGGAACTCGCCAGCGGCTTCAACCGGATGGTCGAGCAGCTCGGCGAGCACGTCGAGCGCCTCACCAGCGAGACCGCGGCCCGCGAGCGTGTCGAGAGCGAGCTGCGCGTCGCCCGTGAGATCCAGGTCTCGCTGCTGCCGAGCACCTTCCCGGCGTTCCCGGAGCGCACCGAGTTCGACCTGTTCGCCAGCAACGCCGCGGCCCGCAGCATCGCCGGTGACTTCTTCGACTTCGAGATGACCGGCCCGGACCGGCTGTACTTCGTCATGGCGGATGTCTCGGGCAAGGGCGTCCCCGCGGCGATGTTCATGGCGGTGACGCGCACGCTGCTGCGCAACGTCAACGGGCGCGAGTCGCCAGCGGAGATGCTCAGGGCGGTCAACGACGTGCTGGTGCCGGAGAACCGGCGGATGATGTTCGTGACGCTGCTGCTGGGGCTGTACGACATTCGTACCGGGACGATCCGCTTCGCCAACGCCGGGCATCCGCCAGGCCGGATCCTCGGGCCGGATGGCGCCCTGCGTACGCTGGGGCGGGAAGAGGATGGCGGGGCGCTGCTTGGCGTCATCGCAGGAGAGTCGTGGCAGGATCAGGAGGGCCGTCTGGCGCCCGGAGAGACACTGGTGCTGTACACCGACGGCGTGACCGAGGCGGGGATGGGTGAGCGGCAGCTCTACGGCCAGGATCGCATGGACGAACTGCTCCGGGCAAGCCCCGGGCTCTCGTCGGAGGAACTGGTGCGGCAGCTCGCCGAGGATGTCGATCGCTACACCTCGGGCAGCCTGACCGACGATGTCACGCTCATGGCGCTGCGGCGCGTCACGTGACCTGACCCGCCGCTCATCTGCGCCTGCATGAACCGGATCCGCTCACTCCGCATACGGCGGGGACTTCTGCCACGGGTACCCGCCCCGGGCCTGCTCGTAGCCGAACTGGAACAGCGCGCTCATGTACTCGGGGTCGAACGGCTTCGTCGGCGCCGGCTCGAACTTCTCGGGGATCGACGCCAGGTTGAAGTCCATGCCCTCGGCCTGCGCGCGCACGTAGAGCCGGTACGTGTCGCCGATGCCCTGCGTCCTGATCAGAGAGGAGATGGCCCTGCCCGAAATGTCGATGAAGGCCGGGCGCACCGGATCGTGATCCGGCCCGAACGACCCGTTGCGCAGGACGAACAGCCGGATCGGGCGCTCGGGTCCCTCGTCCACGCGGGCCCGGATCGCCGCCAGGTCGACGCCTGCGCCCCAGAGGAATACCTGCGCCACAGCGCCGCCATCCACGTGCAGTTCCTCGTAGCTCTCGCCGCCCGCGACCACCTTGAAGTACTGCGGCTCGAAGGCGCCGGGGATGGACGCCGACGCCAGCATGATCTGGCGGAACAGCGCCGGGGCGTCCGGGTGGCCGCTGGCCGCGATGGCGCCGAGATCCCAGATCACTGGCCGCTCCGCTTCCAGGTTCACGGTGCCCACCAGCAGCCGCCGGCCCTTGTTGTGCTCGGCGGCGATCGCCGCGAGCGTCTCGTCGTTGATCCACTTCTGGATCAGCTCGCCCAGCGGCTCGGTGTCGGCGAGCCCGTCGCGAGTGATCGCGGCAAGCAGCCCGCGCGGCCTGGCGACATCGTCGACCGAGATGCTGGTGTAGGCGTCGCGGAGCACATCGTCGTACTCACTGCCGAGGAACGCCAGCGGCGCAATGAGCGCGCCCGTGCTGATCCCGGTCACGATCCGGAACTGGGGTCGATCACCGGCCTCAGTCCACCCGCACAGCAGGCCCGCGCCGAACGCGCCCTTCTCGCCGCCGCCCGACAGCGCCAGGATGTCGGCCGTCGCCTCCGGCTCGATCTCCGGGTGGGCCGCGAAGTACGCCCGCCGCTGGCGGACCGCCTCAGCCAGCGACTCCAGGTAGTGCTCGTCAACCCCGTCTCCCCAGGTGCGCACGTGCGGGAGGCCCTCCACATGCGCCTCATCTACCAGCGCATGCGGAACCGACTTCAAGGTGCGAGATGGCCCGCACGCCGTCAGCAGGGAGCTGGCGGTAACCAGAACCGCAAGCGCCGAGTGCGTGCCCGACCCCGACCAGTGTGCCATCGCCGTGCGCCCCATAAACCGCTTCTCCCCGGGCAGGCCCCGCGATCAGGCGCCTGCCTGCGGCCATCAGGATAGCCACGCGCCCACCGGCGGCAGCGGACCACGGTCAGCGCCCCCACACGGGGTGTCCCGAGTCACAGAACGATCCTCGACAGCAGCAATCCGATCACCACCGCAGAGATCGTCGCCACCAGACCGGGGCGCATGAAGCTGTGGGCCAGGATGAACTTCCCGATGCGCGTCGTCCCCGTCTGGTCGAAGGCGATCGCCGCGACGATCGTGCCGTAGGTCGGCAGGAAGAAGTAGCCGTTCACGGCCGGGAACATCGCGATCAGCGTCGCCGAGGGAATTCCCAGCGCAATGCCCACCGGCATGAGCGCCGCCACCGTGGACGCCTGGCTGAACAGGACCACGGAGAGCACGAACAGCCCGATCGCAAACACCCACGGCTGGGCCTGGATCACATCGGACAGGGCGCCGACGATCTGCTCCTTGTTCCCGTCAAAGAAACAGTTGCCCATCCAGCCCAGACCTGCGATTGAGACAATGGCGATGACCCCCGCGATCGCAACCGACGACTTGACAGCCTCGCCGGGTCTCGCCCCAAAGAAGAGCATCATGACGCCCGCTGCCGTCAGCATGACGATCTGAATGATCGTGGGCATGCCCACAGCGACCTGCCGCGGCGCGGTCTCGTCGGCGGTGATCTCCTCCAGGCGCTGCTTCAGTTCGCCCCGGGTGAAGGTCTCGTCGATGCGCTCCGGGTCGGAGAGCTTCTGGATGGCGCTGGAGACCGTCGCGGCGGGAATGCCCGCCTCGGTCGGCGCGACCGTGTACGTCGGACGCAGCGCCGGGAACAGGCCGAAGGTCACGATCAGCGCCGCGGCAATCAGGAAGGTCGCAACCGAGCCCATCGCCCGCTTGCGCTCCTTGCCCTCCAGCCGGCGGGCCTCCTGCGGCGGCGCCACCAGGCCCTCGGCGAGGCGCTTCTGATAGTCCGGATCGTCGGCGAGTTCCTTGCCCTTGCGGTACACCGACAGCGCGCCGAGCATGCAGCCGATGAACGTGGAGGGAATACAGATCAGGAGAATCTGGGCGAGGCCGACGCTGGAATCCCGGGCCGACAGCAGAGCCAGCAGCGCCGCCGTCGCCGCGGCAAGCGGGCTGGCCGTGATCGCCTGCTGCGAGGCGATCACGCTGATCGACATGGGCCGCTCAGGACGGATCCCCGCCTTCCGCGACACCTCGGCGATGACGGGAAGGATGGCGTACGCCACGTGCCCCGTCCCGGAGCAGAACGTGAAGGCGTAGGCGACCGCCGGGGCGACGAACGTGATGTACTTCGGGCGCGCGCGCAGCGCCTTCTCGGCGACCGCCACCAGCAGGTCGAGGCCGCCAGCGGCCTGCATGGTGGCTGCGGCGGTGACGACGCACAGGATGATCGCGAGCACCGTCGCCGGCGGCGATGAGGGCGGCAGGCCGAAGCCGAAGACCAGTATGGCCAGCCCGATCGCCGCCATCGTGCCCAGGCCGGCGCCGCCGATCCGGGCGCCCATCACGATCGCGGCCAGCACCACGAGGAACTCGAGCCAGACCATTTCGGTTCTCCAGCAGTGGCGGGCGCTGCGTCAGCCGTGCGTCAGCGGGCGCCGCCGATCATCTTCCTCGGGTCGAGCACGTCGTTGATCTGGTCTTCCGAGAGCAGCTTCTTCTCGCGGACAAGGTCCACCACGCCCTTGCCGGTGCGCAGGGCCTCGGCGGCAAGCTGCGTCGCGGTCTCGTAGCCCAGCACCGGGTTCAATGCGGTGACGATCCCGATGCTCTGCTCGACCATGCGCCGGCACACGTCCTCGTTGGCCGTGATGCCGTCGACGCAGTGCACCCGCAGCGACGCCGCGGCGTTCATGAACAGCGTCTGCGACTCGAAGATGCACGCCGCGATCACCGGCTCCATCACGTTGAGCTGCAGTTGCCCGGCCTCCGCGGCCAGCGACACCGTCAGGTCGCTGCCGATCACGCGGAAGCACACCTGATTGACCACCTCGGGAATCACCGGGTTGACCTTGCCGGGCATGATCGACGAGCCCGGCTGCATCGCCGGCAGGTTGATCTCGTTGAGCCCGGCCCGCGGCCCGGAGGACAGCAGGCGCAGGTCGTTGCAGATCTTGGACAGCTTGATCGCCACGCTCTTGAGTACGGACGAATAGAGCACGTAGGACTGGGTGTCCTGCGTCGCCTCGACCAGATCCGGCGCCAGGTGGATCGGCTTGCCCGTCACCTTCGCCAGGTGCTCAGCGCACTTCTCGGCGTAGCCGGCCGGGGCGTTGAGCCCGGTGCCGATCGCCGTGCCGCCCATGTTGACCTCGCACAGCACCCGCTGCTCCAGGGCCCGCAGGGCCGCAACCTCGTCGGCGAGGCTCCGCGCCCACGCGCTGAACTCCTGCCCGAGCGTCATGGGCACCGCGTCCTGAAGCTGCGTGCGTCCCATCTTGATGACCTCGGCGAACTCGGTCCCCTTGCGCTGGAACGATTCGATCAGTTGCTCCAGTTCGGCGATGAGCCGGTCGTTGCCCAGCGCCATCGCCACGTGCAGCGCGCTCGGGTACGCGTCGTTGGTGGACTGCGCCAGGTTGATGTGGTCGTGCGGATCGCAGTACTCGTACTCCCCCTTGCGCCTGCCCATGTGCTCCAGGGCCCGGTTGGCGATCACCTCGTTGGCCGCCATGTTGGTCGACGTGCCGGCGCCGCCCTGGAACACGTCGATCGCGAACTGATCGTGCAGCTTCCCATCCAGCAGGTCCTGGCAGGCCGCTTCGATCCCCCGCAGCACCTCCTTCGGCATGGCCTTGGGATCGCAGTCGTGGTTGGCCCGCGCCGCCGCGAGCTTCACCATGGCCAGCCCGCGGATGAGATCCGGGTACAGGTGCAGCTTCACGCCCGAGATCGAGAAGTTCTCCATCGCGCGCGCCGACTGCACGCCGTAATACGCGTCCGCCGGGATCGCCTTCTCCCCCAGCAGATCGTGCTCCATGCGGACATCAGTTGAGGCCGACCGGTCGCCACTCTCCGCAATCGCTGCCATGACTCATCTCCAGTGCGGCGCGGTCGCGCCGTTTCCCGCTAGAACGCAACCCGCAGCCGAACCGAGAAGACGCCGAGCACATCGTCATCCGGCGCATTGCTCGGATCGAAGATCGTCTGCACCCCAAACATCAACTGGGCCGATTCGGTGACCTGCAACCGCTCGAAGACCTCGATGACCGTCTCGTCCCGCAGCCCGTCCGCTTTGGGGTCCGACCACGCCGCGGCAAGCCCCAGCATGTCCTCTTCAGCGAACAAACCCCTGATCCCGACCCCACCCTGCACGGAGTTCGTGACATTCGTCACGTCCCCATCCGCGTGGCTGTATCGTGCGAACGCCGTCACCGACTCGCCGAAGTCCTGATCCAGCGAGATCGTGACGCCCTGGTCTGACGGCGCCCCGGCCTCGTCCCTCGCGTCGATGTGCCAGATGGCCACGCGGTATCGCCCCGCGCCGAGGCCATCGATCGTCGGCGTCAGGGCCGCTTCGCCGAAGGTGAGGAACTCCTTGTCCTCAATGAAGCCCTCGAAGTTCCCCATGGTGGCCTTGCCGTTGGCGTCGTTGATGCCGCCATCGATGTAGAGCCACGAGACCGGCTTGATCTGCGCTGCCGCCGCGAACCCCGGCCCCGGATACGCCACCGCCGGATTGCTCGAGAACGCCTTGTTCAGGAAGTACAGGTTGGCGCTCTGCAGCCGATGCCCGCCGAACAGGTTCTCCGGGTCGACCCGCCCCGCGACGTACCGGAAGCGGTCGCCCAGCAGGCGCTGGTCCCAGTACAGCTCCTTGACCACCGGCGGGCGCTCGCTGAACGCGTTGGTCGTCGGAAGCAGCGTGCCGATCTCGCTCCCCAGCGCCGCCGGCGCCTGATCCCCGATCTGGAAGCGGTACTCGCCCGCGAACGCGAGTATGCCGGTGTCCTCCGTCCCGGCGCCGATCGCCGTCCACTTGGCCAGCAGGTCGAGGTCGCCGCCGCCGGCCGACCGCTCCCCTGGCCCGGCCGTCGCCTGCTGGAACAGGAACGTGCTGGCAAACCCGAGACGGATATTCGTCTTCGCCGCGATCTCGTCGAACTTGCGCTTGATCGCCGTGCCGGGGCGCATGCGCTCCAGTTCCGCCTCGATCCCTGTCGGTGGCAGCGGATCTGAGGGATCCGGCTCGATCGCGCTGTCCGGCTCGTCGGCCTCCGTCGGGGGCAGCGCATCGCCAGCCTGCGCAGGCGAGGGCCGATCGGCCGGCTGACCCCCGCCCCGCGCTGGATCGGATGCCGGCTGCGCTCCGATGGCGGCCGCCGGAAGCAGCGCCAGCGCTGCAACAAAGATCGCGGGGAACAGGGCCTTGCGGCGCCGCCGCCTGACGCTCGCAGTTGTCCACATCGGCGGATGGTCCTGTCTCTCGCTAGACGCCTTGGAAGACGACCGCACAATCCGACTGGAGCAGCCAAGGGCCGTGCCTCCGCCGCGCCACAAACGCGGCTGCCGTGGAGTCAGGTGGATTATACCGCCGCTGGCTCAGATGCCCCCTCGGCAGGGGGCGGCGCCGCCGCTCCTTCGATGCGGCCGTCTGACACCTATCCTTCAACCCGGATCGCGTTTGACATCCGTTAGGGCTGAGCAAAGGGGCCTCATATGCAGAATCGCGGGGTCGTGTGCGGCGTGTTCATGCTGCTGGCGCTGGCAGCGCCGGGCTGCGAGCAGGCGCCGCCGGCCGAGGCCGTGGTGCGCCCCGTCCACGCCATGCGCCTGACCGGCAGTGTCGCCCAGGAAGGCCGCAGGTTCCCCGGCCAGGCCCGGGCCGTCCAGGAGGTTGACCTCTCGTTCCGGGTCGATGGAGACCTGATCGAGTTCCCGGTCGATGTCGGCGACCAGGTGGAGGCCGGCCAGATGGTGGCTCGGCTCGATCCGCGCGACTTCGGGGGGAACATCACCGAACTGGAGGCGAGCGTCGCGCTCGCCGCCGCCAATCTCGCCGCGGCCGAGGACGATCTCCAGCGCACCCAGCGCGCCTTCGACTCCGCCGCCGCCACCGAGTTCGAACTGACGGCGACGCGCGAGGCCAGGAACGCCGCGGCCGCACAGGTGGCTGCTGCCGAGGCCAGACTCGGGGGCGCCCGCGACGCCCTGAACTACGCCACGCTCCGCGCCCCCTATGCAGGCAATGTCACAGCGGAGTATGTCGACAACTTCCAGCACATCACGGCCGGGCAGCCCATCCTCCGCATCCTCGATGATTCGCGGATAGAGATGGTGGTGTACGTGCCCGAGCACCTTATGTCGGCGGGGCCGACATCTATGGAAGTGCGATGCCAGTTCGAGGCGTTCCCGGATCTCGTGCTCGAGGCAGAACTGAAAGAGGTCGGAACGGAGGCCGATCCGGTGACGCGCACCTACCCCATCACAGTCATCATGGACCAGCCCGAAGGGGCGCGGATCCTTCCGGGCATGACGGGCCACGCATGGTCCGCTCAAGCTCCGCCGGGGACGGACGCCGGCGCAGGCTTCATCGTTCCCCTGTCGGCACTGGCTGAAGGCGCCGATGGCGCCCGTTTCGTCTGGCTCATTGGCGAGGACGGCGCCGTCTCTCGGCGCGACGTCGAGGTGGGCGCCCTCGTGCTCGGCGGCGTGCGCATCAAGGGCGTGGCCGAGGGTGAAGTCATCGCCACCGCGGGTGCGGCCTTCCTGGCCGCCGGACAGCGGGTCAAGCCCGTGCTGGCGGCGCCGGGAGGCGGCGCATGAGCCTGACCGCGATTTCCGTTCAGAAGCGGACTCTCACTGTCTTCGTCACGATCGTTGCCCTGCTGGCCGGCGCTGCCGCCTACACCAGTCTCGGCCAGCTCGAGGACCCCGAGTTCACCATCAAGAACGCGCTCGTCGTCACGCCCTACCCCGGCGCGTCGCCCGAGAGCGTGGAGCTCGAGGTCACGGATGTGATCGAGCGCGCTGTTCAGGAGATGTCCCAGGTCAAGGAGATCGAGTCGACGACACAGGCGGGCAGATCATCGGTCAAGGTGACGCTCAAGGCAGACTCCGAGTCGAGCGAGTTGCCGCAGATCTGGGATGTGCTGCGCAAGAAGGTCGCCGACGCCCAGCAGCAGTTGCCCCCCGGCGCGGGGCCGTCGACCGTCATTGACGACTTCGGCGACGTGTACGGCTTCCTGTTTGCCCTGCATTCCGACGGCTTCTCCATGGCCGAACTCGAACGCCGCGCCGATGACCTCAAGAAGGAGCTTGCCGTTGTGCCGGGGGTCGCCAAGATCGAACTCTGGGGCGTCCGGCCGCAGGCGATCTATCTGGATGTCGCCCCGGCGCGGATCTCGCAGCTCGGCCTGATGCCGGCCGACCTGCGCGCCACGCTTGCCCAGCAGAATCTCGTCGTTGACGCCGGCGCCATCGAGGTGGGCAGTCAGCGCATTCGCTTCGAGCTGACCGGCGACTTCGACTCCGTGGAGGCGATCGGCGACCTTGCCATACAGGGACGGTCCCGCTCAACCGGCGAGACCGACAGGCTGCTGCGGATCCGCGACATCGCCGAAGTCCGGCGCGGGTACGTCGAGCCCGCAACGACGATCATGCGCCACAATGGCTTCCCGGCCATCGCGATCGCGGTCTCCAGCGCCCCGGGTGTCAATCTCGTCGATGTCGGGCGCGCGATCGATCAGCGGCTCGCCGAACTCATGGCGGACATGCCCGTCGGCATCGAAATCGAGCGGATTTCCTGGCAGTCGGACCAGGTTTCCGATGCGATCAGTACCTTCATGATCAGCCTGGCCGAGGCGATCGCCATCGTGCTCGGGGTGCTGTGGATTTCCATGGGCCTTCGCTCGGCGTTCGTGGTGGGGGTGACGGGCCTGGTCATGGTGATCGTCATGACCTTCCTCATCATGTCGATCATCGGGGAAGACCTGCACCGCATGTCGCTGGGGGCGCTGATCATCGCCATGGGCATGATGGTCGACAACGCCATCGTCGTGGCCGACGGGGTGCTCGTGCGCATGCAGAAGGGCATGGCGCGCATCCCGGCCGCCATCGAGGCCGCCTCGCAGCCGTCAATGCCGCTGCTCGGCGCCACGGTGATCGCCGTGATGGCGTTCTACCCGATCGCCGCCTCGACCGAGGGCGCCGGCGAGTACTGCGCCGCGCTGTTCACCATTGCCGGTGTATCGCTGCTCATCTCCTGGGTGCTTGCGGTCACGATCGCCCCCATCATGTGCGCCGCCCTGCTTCCCACCCCCAAGACGGACGGCGCCGATCCGTACGGCGGCGCCCTGTACCGCGCGTTCCGCGCGATCCTGCGCACCGCCATTCGCATTCGCTACCCGGTCATCATCGCGTCCGTGGCGGTGCTCGTCGTGTCGCTCTGGGCGTTCCGCTTCGTGGACCAGATGTTCTTCCCTGCCGCCGCCCGGTCGCAGTTCATGGTCGATCTGTGGCTCCCGGAGGGCACGCGGATCGAAAACACCGCAAGCGAACTGGAGAAGCTGGAGCAGTACATCCGCGACAAGGAAGGCGTCACCTCGATCAGCGCGTTCATCGGGCAGGGCCCGCCCCGGTTCTACCTGCCCGTCGACCCCGAATCGCAGTTCGCCAGCTACGGCCAGCTCATCGTCAACGTGCAGGATCCCGCGCAGGTGGATGGCCTGCTCGCGGACTTGCAGCCCTGGGCGGACACGTCGCTCGCCGGGGCTCAGGTCATCTCGCGCAAGTACGGCCTCGGGCCATACAAGTCGTGGCCGGTGGATGTCAAGATCAGCGGCCCCGCTCTGGCCGATCTTGCCGTGCTGCGAGATCTGGGCGAGCAGGCGGAGGCAATCCTGCGCGAAAGCCCTCATGCGCTCACGGTCCGCACCAACTGGAGGGGCCGGACCCCGAAGGTGGTGGCGAACTACAACCAGGAGAACGCCCGCTGGACCGGCATCGGCCGTACTGATATTGCCAGCGCCCTGCGCCGCTCGTACGACGGTGTCCGGGTGGGCGTGTACCGTGAGGGCGACAAGCTGCTGCCCATTCTGGCCCGCAACACCGATCCCGCCCGCGAGGCGCTGCCGCGCGACCTCGAACTCGTGCAGATCCGCTCCGCCCTCGGCGAGCGTTCCGTCCCGCTGTCCCAGACGACCAGCGGCATCGAGGTGCAGTGGGAGGATCCGATCATCTGCCGGTTCGATCGCCGGCGCGCTGTGGCGGCTCAGGCCGTCCCCGCCGGGCTGGCCACGGACCTGCTGGCGGACGTCAAGGAGAAGATCGAAGCGATTCCCCTTCCCCCCGGCTACCAGATAATGTGGGACGGCGAGTACCGCTCATCGCGCGACGCCCAGCGATCGCTGGTTCCGGGTGTCATTCCCGCCGTGCTGATCATGGCGGTCGTCATCGTTGCGCTGTTCAACGCCTACAAGCCATCGCTGGTCATTGCCTGCATCGTGCCTTTCGCGCTCGTGGGCGTTGTCGCCGGGCTGCTGGCGACCGGCCAGCCCTTCGGGTTCGTCGCCCTGCTCGGCGCCATGTCGCTCGCCGGGATGATGATCAAGAACGCCATCGTGCTGCTGGATGAGATCAAGCTGCAGCGGGAGGCCGGCGCCGATCACTACGACGCAGTTCTGGATGCGGCCTGCTCGCGCCTGCGCCCCGTGTTGCTGGCCGCCGGCACCACCGTGCTCGGCGTGATCCCGCTGCTGCCGGACGTCTTCTGGGTCTCCATGGCGGTGGTCATCATGTTCGGCCTGACGATCGGGTCGATCATCACCATGGTCCTGGTCCCGGTCCTGTACGCAACGCTCTACCGGCTCCAGCCGACGCAGCGCTGAGACCCCGATCCACGCCCGTAGATGTCGCGTCCGCCGAGCGTGACGACGGCGCGACCTGACCGTTTGTGGAAGCGATACGACAGAATGCGACGTGATGTGGGTGCATGCGCGATCCTCCGGTATGAAACCCGGTATGTACCGGGTTTTTGGGCCTCCGGGGCCGCGCCGCCCTCCATTGGGCGGGTACGCTAAGTCGCGCGTTCAGCCGAGTTTACGGCAAGTGGGCGATACTGGATTCGAACCAGTGACCTCTTCCTTGTCATCGCGTTCGAGTCGCCCGAAGTGCCGATCCTTCCGCGAGTTACGTCTCGCGTCGTTCCGTGTCGTTACGGCCGATTCTAGGCTCTGACAGGCGTTACCGTGTCGCCGACACGATCGCGAGTGACCTCTTCCCTTCCCGGAGAAGTCACTTCCGAACCGGGCGCGCAGAGCGCCCGCTTCGCTTCGAGCGCCGCGACTATCGTCGGGCCCCTCGCGAGTCCCCGGAGGCGATCGTTTCGCTGAGGGGGTTTGCTCAGGCGTCCGGGGCGCCGGGAGTCCGAGGGATCCGCCCGAGCGCCTCGCCGGACGCCTGAGACGCCTCAGGCATCGACGCCGCCCTTCTCGGCGGACGCCTGAAGTTCCCCGGCGCGACGAGTCGGAAGGATCCCTCCGCCTCGATCACGCCGCATCCGTTCGTGAAGCCGTGAAGGATCCCCATTCCCCACGGCTCATCGGGCGCCGTCCCCGGGATACGGAACTCGACTTCGAACGGAACGCCTGTCACGCGATGTAGTCCTTCTGAAGCGTCTTCTTCGGATCGTCGCCTCCCCGGTCCGTCACCCGAACCGCCGTCCGGGATGCGGGAGTCATCCCGAACTCCGAGAGAAGCTTCATCACCGACGCGAACGATGATTTCGCGACGATCTGCGCCGGATGCCGGTAGACCCGCCCGGAGTTGTCCGTGAGCGTCGCGCCGTCGCGCTCGATCTCTTCCGTCGCTTGCCAATAGCGAAGGATCTCGACCGTCAGCAATTCGAGCGCCTCACGATCGGCCGTCGTGAGAACTCGCATCTCGAACAGTTCTCGCGCGAGTTCGCGATACTTCTCGACCGCTTCGGCGCCGAGTTCGGAGATCCGCTCGGAAGGCTCCGGAAGCGCGGGCGCCATCTCCGGCTCATCGGTGCGCTTGTTCGCACAGGGAGAGCCTCGAAGGCGAAGGATCGGAGTCGGAGTCGGTTTGCGTCCCATTGCTCTATGCCCTCACGACCGTATGGGGTTGACGGATCACCGCGATCTCGATCTGACGCGCGATCTTCGAGAGACTGAACGGGACGCCGAGAAGCGACTGAAGAACTTCCGAATCGCGCTCGGCTCGCGCTTCCTGAAGATCGCGCATCTCCGCGACATCGTTCGCGATCGAGTCGATCCGGGGATCGGAGATCTCCGGGATCTCGACCGGGATCGGCGCCTGATCCCTGATCCCGAGATCAGGCGTTTCGAGCGCCGCGAAGAGTTTCAACGCGCGCTGATTCGCGATCTCGAACTTCTCGCCCGCCGCCTCGCGAGCCTTCCGCGCTTCGTCGCGAAGCAGATCGACCACCGCCTGAGGATTCCCGGAGAGGCTTCCGACCACGTTCGGAACTTCGCCGATGCCGATTCCGAGGAACTTCGCGAGATCCCCGAGCGCATCGACCATCGATTGAATGCCCTGTTCGAACTTGAAGACGAGTTCGTTCAGACCGTTCACGATGAACGCGAGAGAGTCGATCGCGATCGCCTTCAGCGAGAGGAAGCCCGCTTCGGCGAACGCCGCGCCCGCCATCAGGCCCGTGAACGCCTTCACCGTGACATTCGTCAGCCAAACGATCCCCTCCGCGAGTCCCGTCACGATGAAGCGAAGCCCGCCGTCCGGGCCGAGCGACTTCGCGAGAATGTCGATCGCCGGAGCGACCGCGACCGCGATCTGTGTCTTGATCGCATCGAACGCCGCGCCGAGCCGCCCCATCGCGTTGTTCGCCGAGATCACGCGAGCGACGCCGCTCTCGCCGAGTTCGCCGCCGAAGCTGCGGAACTGCGCCGTCAGGCGATCGAGTTCCCCGGATCCGCTCTGAAGAAGCTGAAGCAGACTCACGCCTTCCGAGTCGAAAAGCTTGAACGCGAGGCGAACTCGATCGGCCTGATTCGGGACCGCCGCGAAGCGATCGGCGAGCGTCCGGAGTTGCTGATCGGCCGAGAGTGTCGAGAACGACTGAGCATCGATCCCGAGTTCTTTCAATGCGCCCTGCGCCTCGCCTGTCCCCCGCGCCGCCTCCGCCACTCGCCGCGTGAGCCGTTGCATCCCCATCTGAAGCGCGTTCGTACTCACGCCCGCCTGTCCGGCCGCGAACTCGAAGGCGCGAAGCTGATCGACGTTCAGGCCGAGCCGGTCGGCCATCTTCACGGAAGCGTCGAGCGCCTTCAGTTGCCGAACGCCGAGCGCCGAAACCGCCGCGCCGAGTCCCACGAGCGCCGTCGCCGCGACGCCTGCCGCCGCGCCGATCGTCTTCGTCGCCGAGACGAATGAGAGCGTCGATTTCCGAGCGCTCTTCATGTTCTTCTGAAACTTGCCGACGTTCGCCTTCAATCCGAGCGCGATTGTCCCGATGATCGCCATCCGTCCCGCCTTGGCGCCGAGCGCCGCTTCGAGTAATGGGGACGATCAGCCGAAGGAAGACCGATCGCCCCCTGAACAATGGCTCCGCCTCTCAGCGGAAGGAAGAATCAGGATTCGGCCGGGGACACCTTGAAGACGCTCGCGATAACGTCGCTCGGTTGCGTCACCGGAACTTCGCCCGCGTTGAACAGAACCGCGATCACGCCGTCGATCTCCGCGTTCTGTGTCGCGCGCTTGATATCGAGTCGGCAATAGCGATCCGTGAGGCGAGCCGCCTCGATGATCGCGACGCCGTTATCGTCGGTCGTTCCGTCGGCCGTGAGCGTCACGACCGCCGCCGTATCGGCCCCGTCGGAGAGGCCGGAATCTTCGCCTTGAACGATCGCCCATTCGAGCGCGCTCGCCGCCGTGAGATCGCCCATCAGCGCGATGAACGCGATGGAGTCGAATCCCTGCGTGTCCACGATCGAGGATTCCTGTTCGGAAGTCCCCGCCGAGACGGAGTGAGGAGTTGATCGGTCGGAAGTTCGACCGTTTTCGGCCCGTTGTGGATGTCCATTTCCGCTCTCCGGAAGTTGAAAATAAGTCGAAAACATGCGCGCAACCGGGTGCGTGGTACCGATCGCGCCATGCCACAGAGATTTCAGGCCCCCCCGGGGTCTCATCGCCTGAGGCCCTCAGATCCGTTCTCCCGCGTCGAAGGCTGAGCCGTGTCATCGGTCGCCGCTCCCTGTCGTCTGATCTCTCGGCGAACGTGAGCCGCCGGATTCCTTCGGGAGTGAGACTTGCGATCGGCGAGGCGAGGGGAACAGGATCGGATCCGGCTTCGGTCGATCGAGACGGATCGCTCCCCGCCGTCGATAGACCGACTCACGCTCCGAGTCGCGACGCCTGATCGCCTCGACCGCCTCATCGATCTGTCCCATCAGCGAGGGAGGCACGAGATACCCGCCGCCCTGCCGCTTCGACTCGACCACGATCCTCGCGAGTAGCTGTTCAGCTTCCGTCACGCCTTCGCCCCCTGAAGTTCCTCGATCACCTTCGCCCGGATCGATGCGCTGAGCGCCACGTATCCGACGGGATCGCTCTTCATCCGAGCCCGAAGGCGATCGCGATTCCACGGCGCTTCACGCTCGATCACCGCCTCGACCGCCGCCTTCAGGCGTTCCTCGCCGACTTCCGCGAACGTCTCTTCCGCCGCCGAGATCTCCGCCTGAGATTCCGCCTTCGAAGCGAAATGCTCTTCCGTCGCCTGCGCCTGCCGCTCCGCTTCCTGTCGCCGAAGTTCTTCGTTCCGCTCTCGGTCTTCGCGAGTCATCGATTCCTCCGCCCGGAGTCCGGGATCGAGGCACTTCTCGAAGATCACGCCCGGCGCCCCGCCTCCGAGCCTGATCGCCGTCTTCACCGCTTCGAGCGAACCCGCCGCCTTCGCCGCTTGCGTGAACGCCCGAACGCCCGCGTCTCGAAGCGCGGCCTCCGCCTGTTTCCTCTCCCCCTGCGCGAAGCCGCCGCCGCCTCCCCCCTCAGGGGGGGTAGGGGGGGTCTTCTTCGTTCCTTCGTTCGGGGCGCGTCTATGGATGCGCCCATTGCGCCTGTCAGATGCGCCCATTGAATCGGCAATAGGCGCGTCCATACGTGCGCCCATTGCAATAGGCGCGTCTATGGATGCGCCTATTGCGATCTGATCGGCCCGGTCGCCCTTCACGCCTCGCGACGCTCGGCCCGGTCGAGGAACTTCGCGAAGAAGCCCCCGCCTCCGGAGTCGAGCGTTCGATCGCTTGATCGTGGTGGGATGAAGGCCCGTGATCTCGCCGAGCGTCTTCGCCGACGGGAACGAGATCAGATCCTCTTTCGCGTGAAGGATGAGCCTCGCGAACAAGTTCCGACGATCAGAGTCTTCGAGATCTTCCCACTGATCGAAGATCGCGCGAGCCGCCGCTCGAAGCGTCTTCGGCGATAGACTCGGACGTTCCTGATCTGTTGCCGCTTCGGCCTGCCGAGCCGTTGCGGCGCTTTCCTGATCCGACATTCGAAGCCGCCTTCGGGCATCAGGGCCCGGAGCCGTGCGAGCGCCCTTCTTCGCTCGCGAGTTGAAGTTCAGTCGGACCGAAGCCCGTTCATATCGTGCCGCGAGAGTTCCTCGAAGAACTCATCGAGCCACGATCGCTTCGTACAGAGCAGGACGCCGACGCGAACGTGACGGAGGAAAACCTGCGAGCCGTCGCGAGTCTTGAGACCCTGCCGCGCCCATCGATAGACCGTCTGATATCCGCGATCGATCGGAAGCGACGCCGCCGCCTCTTCGAATCGCATCAGCCGATCAGGATCGTCACTCGAAGTCGCCTTCTTCCGGGGCGCCCGGGGCCGAGTTGTCTTCGTCTTCGTGGTCATGCCGTGATTCTCAGGCTTTCGCGATCTCTGTCAAGTCCCTACCTCACGTAAACCCTTCTATGACAGGCACTTACGGACACTCACAGTGTACGCCGAGCGATGTAAGTCTCGATCCTGCCGACGCTTCCGGGAAGCGCCGACTCAGGCGAGATTTTCCTTCAGCCGACCTTCGCCGAGCCGATCAGCTTCGCCGCCCGCTCCGCCGTGAGAACGTGATCCGGCTTCGCGTAGGCGAGCGTCGTTCGCGTTTGCGAGTGACCACAGACCGCCGCGACCTCCGACCATTGCAACCCGGCGCGAAGAAGTTCCGTCGCGACAGTGTGACGGATCTGATGCGGATTCCATCTCTCGACTTCGGCGCGATCGCAGGCGCGATGGATCGCCCGGCGAAGGCTGTTCGTCGTGTACGGCCCGCCCCGGAAGCGCTTCTGTCCGTCGTCAGTCCGGAAGATCGGCGCCGCGAGATCCGTCGTCATATGCCGCTCGATGATCGCCTGAGCCTTCGCCGGGAGCGCGATCTGCCGCGTCTTCCCGTGATGCTTCGTCTTGTGCATCTTCGGCCGGTAGATCCAAACGTCGCCGGAAGTGTCGAGATCGCCCGCCGTCATCGCGCAGAGTTCACCGGCGCGCATCCCGGAGAGGCGCAGAACCCGGATCATGTCGCCCACGATCGGAGAGCATTCGGGAAGCGTTTTCTCGATCGTTTCGTCCGCGACGGGAGGAACTTCCTCGCCTTCGGGCGCTTCGCTCTTCCCCTGCCGAAGAGGCCGAACGTCCGCGAGATCTCGCCACAGTCCCGGGAGAAGATCTTCGCTCGCCGCCTCCCGGAACGCCCAAACGATCGCGCCGATGTATTCGTTCACCGTCGCCCGCGTGAGGGGACGCCCTCGCTTCGGCTTCGGCTCGCCCGAATCGGGATCCCATTCGGCGAGCGCCTCTTCGCTCGGGCTCAGTTGAAGAAGCGAGGCGCGAACCGTCTTCAGTTCCCGGCGCCCGAACTCCGCCGCCGGGAGATCGCCGAACAGGCGCGTCAGGCGCCCGAACGCGACCGCTCGCTTCGGAGGAACCGGCGAACGCTTCTCGATCCACTTCACGAGATCCGCGACCGTCATCGCCGAGCGACGCTTCGAGACTTCGTGACCGGCTTCAGCGAGATCGATCGCGCGAAGCGCGCGCTCGGCCATGTCATCGGCGCCGAAGTCGCATCCGAGACGGATCTGATCGCCGTTCCATCGGATGTACGCTCGGCCGTTCGCCTTGTGGCGCCGACACAGGCCGCGCGCCCAAGCGAGGCGCGCCGCCTCTCCCGCGAGTCGCTTCTTCGTCCGCATCAGAAGACCCCTTCCTCCGCGCCAGCGCGCGGCCCGAACGCCCGCGTGTCGAACACGGGCGAACACGGAAACGGATTGGCCCTTCTGATCTGTCTAAGTCGCCTTCACACAACGGCTTAGAACAATGGGCGATACAGGATTCGAACCTGTGACCTCTTCCTTGTCATGGAAGCGCGCTAGCCAACTGCGCCAATCGCCCGTCGCGGCCGTGGCCGCGGACCAGTATAGCCCCGGCGCCGCCCGCCTCCCAGCTTCGCCGCTGGCTCTGCAGAGCGGTTTGGCCGCTTGCTGGAACTTGCTGGACCGGCGACATGGCCCGGCTCGCCGGTCGACCGCGCCTGTGCGGGGCGCTGCCCCGTCTACCCTTGCCGGCCCAGGAGGATCCCATGGCCGGCTCAGACACCCACGTCACGCTCCCCGCCGACACCAACCAGGCCCGCGGCATCGCCGAGTACGCGATCGCCTTCCTGTCGGATGACCCCGGCCGGCGCGGCGAGCCAGATCAGTCTGTCCTGGAGCGGACCGAGCTGTTTCACGCCGACGCCTGCCTCTGCGGCGTCAGCGCCCTGGCGCTCGGAACCAACGCCCCCACCATCCTGCGGGCCGAGGCCCTGCAGTACCCCTCGCCCCAGGACGCTCCGGGGCCGGGTCTCGGCCGCAGCCGACGCCACGGCGCCACCGTCTTCGGGCTCGGGCCGGATGGCAAGCCGGCACGGGTCAAGGCGGAGAAGGCGATCGTCGCCAACAGCAGCGCGGTCCGCGAGTGGGATTCCAACGGCACCAACTTCGGCTACAACCCGGAGCTCGGCCACACCGCCGGCGAGTTCGGACACAACGACTTCTATCCGGTCGCCATCGCCGCGGCACAGATGCTCGGCGCCGACGGCACAACGGCCCTCCGCGGCATGGTGCTGCTCGATGAGATCCGCGGCCGTCTGGCCGAGGTCTTCAGCCTTAAGAGCTACAAGATCGATCACGTCGTCCACGGCGCCATCGCCAGTGCGGCCACCTTCGGCGCCATGGTCGGGGCCACCGCCGAGCAGATCGAAAGCGCCATCGGCATGGTCGTGGCCCACTACATCCCTTTCCGGGCCATCCGGGCGGGCAAGCAGCTCAGCGATTCCAAGGGCGCCAGCGCCGCTATCAGTACCGAGGCGGCGATCCTGAGCGTCAAGCGCTCGATGGCCGGGTTTCTCGGCCCGCGCGACATCTTCCGGAACCCCGAGGCGATCTTCCGGCTCTTCGAGGGCCCCGGCCAGATGTTCCAGAAGGTCGGCGCCGGCGCGGCCAACACGGAGAAGGCCGACGCATCGCCATTCGATCTGGCGCTCGGGCGCTCGGGCGGCGACTTCGCCGTGATGGGCATGCACTTCAAGCTCGGTCTGTACGAGCACCAGTCGGCCGGCGCCATCCAGGCGATGCTTGACCTGCTCGGCAAGGCGCCGCAACTGCTCGACGACGCCGAGGGCGACCGCATCGACCGGATCCGCATCGTCGCCTACGAGCCAGCGTTCAGCATCATCGGCGATCCGGCGAAGCGCAACCCGACGACCCGGCAGAGCGCCGATCACTCCATGGTCTACATCGTGGCCACGCTGCTCCGCAAGGCGCTGGAGCTCAAGGAGGCGGGCTGGAAGGAACTGATGCTCGAGCCGGCCGACTACAGCGCCTCGGCCATCGACAATCCGCTCACCCGCAGGCTGATGGAGAAGATCGAGTTCGCCCACGGCGGCCCCGAATACGACCGGCGCTACCCGGATGGCATCCCCACCAGCGTCGAGATTACCGAAGCCGGCGGCGCCAGGCATGACTCGGGGCTGGTGATGTATCCCGCCGGCCACGCCCGCAACACCACGGCCGACCTGCGCGACATCCTCGGCCACAAGTTCGGGCTGCTGGCGCATCTGGCTGCGGACGATTCGGCGCAACTCGTCGACCGCTTCATGAACGTCGGCAGCAAGTCGGCCGACGACATCAACGCCTTGCACGACTTCAGCTTACGCACGACGGCACGGTTCGAGTAGGCTGTCGCCGGCTCGTTGCAGCACGGCCCGCCATCAACCCGTCCAGTGGGCACGGGGCGCCGACCTACCTGCCGCGGAGCGGCGGGCCACCCGTCGCGGGCTTACGAGCGTGGGCTCTGTGGCGGGGCTCTTGCTTCGGTCGGCGGGGGCGCGACGGCGTGGGCTGATGCGCAGTGTCCGTTCGCTGCGACGGGCGGCGCGATAGACGCTGCGGAGACTTGCGGGGCCGCGTCGGCATCGTCGGGCGGCGCGGGCGCATCCGGCTGCGGCGGCGCGGGTTGCTCGGCATCCTCGGCGCCGGTTGCATCGGGCGGCTCATCGCGGAGCGGCGCGCGCGGCTCTTGATCGGGCTCGGGGACTGGCGAGGGCCAATCGGTGACTTCGGCGATGTCGGGGAGGTCTGTCGGAGCTGCGGCGCCTTCGAGGGCGGCGGCGGCATCGTGATGATATGAGTCGATTGGTCGGGCCGATCGCCCGGCGGCGCGGGCGCCGGGTCGCGCGCGGCGCGCGGGGGGCGGGTCAGGAAGCGGAGCAGGGCGGTGGCGGCGAGGCGGCGCTGGCGCTGGTCATCGGACTCGGCGCAGACGGCGCGGAGGGCCTCGATGGCGTCCGGCAGGGCGGCGGTGGCGCGGAGCACGGCGAGAGCGCGGAAGGCGTCGCTGTGGCGACCGGCGACTTCGGCGAAGTCGCGGCGGTTGATGACGTCGAGCAGGTCAGTGAGGGGACATCCGAGCTGCGCGGCGAGGGCGCGCGGGTCGGTCGTGGCGAGCGCTTCGTAGAGCTGATCGAAGGTGGCGGGCGGAGGATGGGAAGGTGCGCGTGCGTGAGGCGACGCGTCGGCGTGATCGAAGGCGCCGGTGGCGTCGAACTCGGCATCGAGGGCTTCGTCGAGGAGTTCGTCGGCGAGGTCATCGAAGTCGTCGAAGTCGTTGATGTGCGCTTCGCTGGGCACGGGGACATTGTCGGGCGCTGCGGTCAGAACGCAAGGGGTAATGCGCAGAGGGGCGCGAAAATGCGCGCGCCAGTGGGCGTTCGACGCGGAGGGCCGCAAACGCGCGCGCGCAGGAGGTCGATCGCCTGGCTAATCCAGTTGCCGCGCATCGATTCTGAAGAGCCCTGAGCGCGAGCTCAGGGGCCTCTGGCCACGGCCTACGCAGTTCGCGGCGCACGATCAGGCCACCCGAGCTTGCGCTCGGGGCTCTTTCAGAGAACGGTCCACGCAGGCCGCCGGCGGGCCATCCAGGCGCTCGTCAGTTGCCGCTTGCCAGCAGATTGCTCTGAAGCTCCGGCGACGCTGGTTCGCCCAGGTACGCCAGGGCGCGCTCCACGAAGCGCCGGACGACCGGTCCGGCGCACTGCGAGCCATAGTGCCGCCGCGCGCGGATCGCCTGCGGCCCGGGATCGTCGATGGTCACGACGATCACGATCCGAGGCTGCTCGAAAGGCGCCCCGGCCACGAAACTGCTGATGTACTGCTCATCAAGGTAGCCGCCGGCGCCGGGCGGGCGGCGCTTGCCGTCCGGCGGCGCCCCCGTCGGCACATCGGCGGTGCCGCTCTTGCCGAACATGGTGTACCGCGGCCGGGGCTCCTCGGGCCAGCGCAGGCGCATCTGCGCATCCATGCGCTCGGCAACGATCCGCAGCGCCTGACGCGTTCGCAGCGCCACGGCCGGCGCCAGGACGCGCGTCCGGATGTAGGCCGCCGGCCCGTCCGCCCCCGGAACGACCAGACGCACCTCGGGCATGGTTCCGGCCAGTTCGCCCGGGCGCGCAAAGGCGCAGTAGGCCCGGGCGAGCTGCAGCGCGGTCACCGAGATCTCGTTGCCGAAGGAGACGCTCGTGTGCGTCCACTTGCTCCACGCCTCCGCGCTGGTCACGATGCCGGGCATCTCGGCGGGCAGCCCGCTGCCGGCCTGCGACCCGAAGCCGAAGCTGGTGATCCCGCCGCGCAGCTGCGCCGGCGTGAGCCTCGCGGCGCCCTGGGCCATGGCGATGTTGCTGGACCACTCCAGCGCCTCGGGCCAGGTGAACTTCTCGGCCTTGTGCACATCGCGGATGGTCCGCCCGTACTCGGTCCGCCACAGCCCGCTGTGTCCGTCGAACGTCTCGCCGAGGATGCCCGGGACCGCCTCGGTCACCAGCGACCAGATGATCGGCTTGAACGTCGAACCCGGCTCGTACATGTCCTGGATGCAGCGGTTGCGGGTCCACGCCGGATCCAGCCCGCGGCGCGGGTCCGGCTCGATCACGCGATACCGCGGGGCGTACCCGGGCGGGTCCGGCTTCCACGGCTCGCCTCTGGTCCTCCACCGGTACTCGACGATATCCGGCAGTTCGCGGATGATGTCGAGCATCGCGAGGATCTCGCCGGTGACCGGATCCATGGCCAGCAGCCGCCCGCCCGCCGCGCCGGCATCCTCGATGCCGCGCAGCAGTTCCTCATGGGCGATGCGCTGCAACTCCAGGTCGATCGAGAGCCGCGTGTCCACGCCTCGCCGCGCCGGCACCACCGCCCCATCGCCCATCCACAGCGGGCGGCCCCGGGCGTCGCGGGCGTACTGCACGCGCCCGTGCTCGCCGCGCAGGCTCTGGTCCAGCAGCGCCTCGACGCCCAGCAGGCCCTGCTCCTCGAAACCCACCTTGCCCACGATCGGCGCCACCAGTTCCCCGCCGGGATACTCCCGCACCTGCAGGCGCTCCAGATGCACGCCCGGCAGCCCGAGGCGCCGGACATTGCGCACCTGCAGGTCGGTCATGCGCTGCACCAGTCGCACGTGCCGGATCAGGGGCGGCGGCTCGGGTGCGCCCTCCGACCCGGCGGCCGCCCGCCGCGCCTGATTGGCCGCGACAGCCGTGACGATGCTCTCCCCGATCTGGAGCGGTTCCACGCCCAGGGCGTCGGCCAGGCGCGTGATCCGGGCGTCCAGATCCTCGCTCTCCAGCGCCACCGGATCGATGAACAGCCGATAGCCGAAGCGGGTGGTCGCCAGCGGCCGGCCCCGCCGATCGACCAGGTCGCCGCGCAGCGTCGGAATCGGCCGGGCCGAGGTCCGGCTGCTGACGAGCTGCGCCAGCGGCGTCCCCGGCGCAACCTGCAACTGGATGACCCGCACCATGATGACCGCCAGCAGCACGCTGACGCCGATGGCCAGCGCCATCGCCGCAGGCTCGGTCCGGGACGCGGGCGCTGCACCGGGCCGGTTCACAGGCGAGGCTCCGCACCGCCGGCCGGCGCCGCGGGGCGATCGACCCCGGCGCCTTCGGCAAGGTCGCTGATGGCCTGCGGGCCGATCCGCTGGGCGATCTCCGCCCGCAGCCGCCACAGCGCGGCATCCGCCTCGATGATCCGCAGGCGCGTCGCCGCCGCCTCACTGAGGGCCTGGGTGCGCAGCTGGCGGGCCACCAGCACCGCTGCGCTCACCAGCGCCATGGCCAGAATGAAGCAGATGATCTTGGCCAGCACAAGCGTCATCCCGCCGGGATCTTCAGGATCATGCCCGCCCGGATCTCGTTCTCGTTGCGGATCTTGTCCTGGTTGAGGGCCACGATCTCAGACCGGCGCCGGGCCGAGCCCAGGAGCTCCTGAGCGATCTCGCCGAGCGTGTCGTTCTTGCGCACCGTGTACCGGCGAACCTGCCCCCGTTCGGCAGAAGGCGCCGGCGATGGCGTCGGCGAGGGCGCCTGAGCCCTCGGCGCCACTCCCGGGATGCGCAGCGTCACGCCCTTGCGGACCGTCCCATCCTCTCCGACGCGCTGCGGATTGGCCTGGCTGATGCGGGGCCACTGGGCGCCGGCGCCGTAGTACTCCGCCGCGATGCGGTACAGCGACTCGCCCTCCCGCACAACATGCGTGACGTACGGCTCATCCGGCAGCGCTGCGCCCGGCGCTGCGGCGCCGCGGCTCTGCTCGATCTCCAGCGCCGGCGGGGGGCTCGGCTGGGTCATGCCGCTCACCATCTGCTCCAGCAGCTTCCACCCGCCATCGACCAGCGTCCGCCCGATCACCTCGGCCTGCGCCAGCGATGCCGGATCTGACTCGCCGACCTCGACAGCGCGCCCGCCATCGGCCTCCTGCTGCGCCAGGGCAGGCGCCGGCAGATACGGCGCCTGCCGCTCCGGAAGCCGGCCCGGCGCCAGCCCGCTGTCCAGCGAGCCGACCCCCTCGGCCAGCCGGGCCGTGCCATCGGACACCCGCTCGTAGACGCCGGCGCCGGCCTTGGAGAGATGGTCGCTGATCAGGATCCCCACGAAGAGGATCAGACTGAAGCCGATGATGAGCGCGAGCTTGTGTTCCCGAGTCACCGCTGCCGCTTCCTTGCGAAGTGCCCAAGTCGTCCCGAGCCCGCGCAGTCCGTTGCGCGGACACTGTCTTCTACCCCGGCGGGTCCAGCCGGATCGCCCGCAGGCGAGCCGATCGGCTGCGCGGGTTAGCCCTGATCTCCTGCTGCCCCGCAATCACGGCGCCATCGGTCAGCGCCGCGGCCAGTTGGTCGCGGATCATGCGAGCCATCGATCGCTTCACGAGTCGATCCTCGAGGGAATGAAACGAAATCAACGCCACTCGCGCACCCCGGTTGAGCCACGACCGCTGCGGCTCCGCCACCCCCGCATCCGGCCTCCGGCCGGATGCCCGCTCGATCGCTCCGAGGAGCGAGGCGAGATTGGCCAGCTCATCGTTCACCGCGATCCGCAGCGCCTGGAACGTGCGTGTCGCCGGGTCGATCGAGCTGCGCCGGCCGCCCGGCCCGATCGCCGCGCGCACCAGCTCCGCCAGTTCACCGGTTCGCTCTATCGGCGCCTCAGCGCGGCGCAGTACAAGTTTCCGGGCGATCCGCCCCGCCGCCGGCTCCTCCCCGAATTCCCGCAGAATTCGGGCCAGCTCGCGCTCCGGAAGCGTGCCGATCAGTTCCGCCGCCGTCACCGGGCCGGCGGGGTCCAGCCGCATGTCCAGCGGGCCATCGCCCCGCATCGAGAACCCGCGGGCCGCATCATCCATCTGGCTGGAGGCGAAGCCCAGGTCGGCCAGCAGGGCATCAGCCCCGATGCCGCGCTGGCCCAGGGCCCGGGGCAGGTCGGCGAAGTTCCCCCGGATCATGACGACCTCGCATCCGGCCGCCTCCCGCACCCGGGCGCCGGCGGCCTCGAGGTTGCCCGGATCCAGGTCGTTGAGCACGATGCGTCCGCCCGGGCCGACGGCCCGCGCTGCCGCCGCGGCGTGCCCACCCAGCCCGGCGGTGGCGTCCACGAAGGTCTCCCCGGGGCGCAGTTGCAGCGCCGCCAGCGTCTCGGCCAGCAGGACCGGATTGTGGCCGAAGGCGGGCACGAACGAAGGTAGCTCGCCGCCGTAGACTCCCGCATGCGATACCTGCTCTGCCTGCTGGCGCTCATCGGGCTGGCGCCCGGCTGTGCGCCCAGTTCCGCCACCATCTCGCTCGGACCCGCCCCGCGCCCGGTGCGCCAGGCCGTCGTGCTGGAGCACGATGCCAAGGCCCGCGGGGCGATCGATGTCGCCATGATCGATGTCACCGGCGTGATCACCGCCGGGCCGGCCCCGGGGCTGTTCGGGCCGGGCCCGGGCCCGCTGGATCAGCTCGTCGATCGGCTCAACACCGCCGAGCGCGATGATGATGTCGGCGCCATCATCATCCGCATCAACTCGCCGGGCGGGTCGGTGACCGCCAGCGACATCGCCTTCCGCGAGATCACGGGCCTGCGGGCCCGCAGCGGCAAGCCGGTGGTCGCCTCCATCGCCGAGGTCGGCGCCAGCGGCGGCTACTACATCGCGCTGGCGGCCGATGAGATCATCATCGAGCCCACCGGCGTCACCGGCTCCATCGGCGTGATCATCCCCACGGTGAACTTCTCCGGCGGGCTGGCGCGCCTCGGCATCGAATCCCGCGCGATCACCAGCGGTCCCAACAAGGACCTTGCCAACCCGATGACGCCGATCAACGAGGAGCACTACGCCATCCTGCAGGGCATGGTTGATGAGTACTACGCGCGGTTCACCGGCCTGGTGGAGGATCGCCGCCCGAACCTGAGCCCCGGCGACATCAGCACGGTGACCGATGGGCGGGTGGTCACCGGCCAGCGCGCTGTCAGCGCCGGGCTGGCCGACCAGACCGGCGGCGTGCGCGAGGCCTTTGACCGGGCCCTGGCCCTGGCCGGGGCCCCGGGGGGCCGGCTGATCAAGTACAGCTCGGCCAATCTCGAGCCGCGCACGCCCTACTCGGTCAGCGCTGAGGCGCCCGGCGGCGACATCAACCTGCTGAAGCTCGAGAACCTTCTCGGGCCCGCCGGCGTCGCCGGCCCCACCGCCTACTACCTGTGGGCGCCGCTGGCCCCCTGATCGCCGGGCGGGCGGCCGCGGGCGGACCGGCATCCCGCGGCGGCGGGCCGCGATCACCCGCGGGCGGACATGGACCGGGAAAAACCCCGCGGGCGCACGCGCACAACGGTTGGGCGCAAGCTCACAACGATTGTGCGCAAGCTCACGACGGTTGGGCGCAAGCTCACAACGATGGTGCGCAAGCCTGCAACGATTGTGGTGAGCACGGCAACGATTGTCGTGAGCACGACAACGGCTGCCGTGAGCACTACAACGATTGTCGTGAGCACTACAACGACTGCCGTGAGCACGACAACGGCTGCCGTGAGCACGACAACGACTGCCGTGAGCACGAGAGCGACCGTCGTGAGCACGGCAGGGGCCGCCGCGAAGCCTGAAGCGGCGCTGGCGGGCGCGACTGATAACGCGCTGCCGGCCGGCGCCGGCTATCGGTCGGCCGCAGCGCGGGGGCCCGGCGCCGCCAGGCGCTCCCGCAGGGCCCGGCTCATCACCGCCCGGGCCTCGGCCATCGAGGGCGCCCGCTCGCCCAGCAGGGCCCGCAGGCTGGTCACGCTGCGCCCCGCCAGCCCGCACGGCACGATGAGCTGGAAGTGGCGCATGTCCGGATCGATGTTCAGCGCCAGCCCGTGCAGCGTGACCCAGCGCCGGATGCGCACGCCCATGGCGGCGATCTTCGCCGGCGGCGCTGGCGGCGCCCCCCCGCCCGGCGCCACCCAGACGCCGGTGGCGGACGGATCGCGCTCGCCGGCGATCCCCCACTGCGCCAGGGCGTCGATGACCACCTGCTCCAGCAGCCGCATGTAGTCGTGCAGCCGCAGATGCAGCCGGTTGAGATCGACGATCGGGTAGACCACGAGCTGGCCCGGCCCGTGGTAGGTGACATCGCCGCCGCGGTCGGTGGTGACCAGCTCGACGCCGGCCCGGGCGAGCTGGGCGGGGCTCGCCAGCAGGTGCTGCGCCGCCGCCCGGCGGGTGATGGTGATGACCGGGTCGTGCTCGACCAGCAGGGCCACCCCGGCGCTGGCGGCCGGGTCATCGCGCCGGGCCAGGACCTGCTCGTGGCAGCGCAGCTGCTCGGCGTACGCCTCCCGGTAGCCCAGCCGCCCGAGGTCCACGATCTCCAGCTGCGCTCCTGTCACTTTGCGATGGTAGATCGCCGCCACGGCGATACAGTCGGGCGCCATGGCCACCATCCATCCGACGGCGATCCTCACCGGCGACATCGACCTGGCCGACGATGTCGAGATCGGGCCCTACTGCGTGCTGGAAGGGCCGGTGAGGATCGGCGCCGGGACCCGGCTGCTGGCGGCGGTGCACATGCTGGGGCCGGTGGGCCTCGGCGCCGGCTGCACGCTCTACCCGGGCGCCTGCATCGGGTTCCGCGGGCAGGATGTCAAGTTCAAGCCGGGCGACGCCACCGCCGGCGTGGTCATCGGCGACGGCTGCCAGCTTCGCGAGCACGTGACGATCCACGCGGCGACCAACGCCGAGAAGCCGACGCGCCTGGGCAACCGCGCGTTCATGATGGCCACCAGCCACATCGCCCACGATGTCACCGTCGGCGACGATGTCACGATGGTCAACGGCGTGGCGGTGGGCGGCCACGCGCAGATCGGCGACCGGGTGATCCTCAGCGGGCTCAGCGCGGTGCACCAGTTCACGCGCATCGGCCGGATGGTGATCGTCGCCGGCCTCTCGGGCATGTCGCTGGATGTGCCGCCGTTCTGCCTGGCCGACGGCTTCAACGCCCTGGGCGGGCTGAACCTGATCGGGCTGCGCCGCGCCGGGGTCGACCGGGCCGACATCAGCGCCCTGCGCGACGCGTACCGCATCGCGCTGCGCCGGCGCATCCCCCGGGCCGAGGCGCTGGCGCGCCTGCGGGAACTGGGCTCCAGAAGCCCGCTGGTCGGCGAGATGGCCGAGTTCGTCGCGGCCTCGACCCGCGGCATCTGCCCCGGCAGCCCGACGCGCCGCCAGGGCCAGCCCCGGATCGACGCGGAATGACCGCCCCCGCCGCGAGCCCGCCCCGGCGCTGTCCGGCCCTGTGCGTGCTGGCGAGCGGCTCGGCCGGCAACTGCTCGATCGTGCACAGCCCCGGCGCCGGGGTGTGGCTCATCGATCTGGGCCTCTCGCCGCGCCGGACCCGCCGCGCCCTGCAGGCGGCCGGGCTCGACCTCGGCGACATTCGCGCTGCCCTGCTGACCCACCCCGACCACGACCACCTGCACCCCGGCTGGTCCCGCGCCTGGCCCGCCGGCGCGCCCATCGCCATCCACCAGGGCCACCTCGGCCGCGCGCGGGGCCGCCTGCCGCGGGCCCGGTTCGATGTGTTCGAGCAGCAACTCGACCTCGGGGCCGCCGGGCGCGCCGCCGCGGCCCTGGGGCCGCACGATACCGACGGCGCGGCGGTCTTCCGCCTCGAGCTGGGGCCGGCCGGGTCGCTGGGCTACGCCACCGACATCGGCCGCTGCGACCGGCCCCTCCTGCGCCTGCTGGGGGGTGTCGACACGCTGGCCATCGAATCGAACAACTGCCCGCGCCTGCAGGCCATCTCCGGCCGGCCGGCCCTGGTGATCGACCGCATCGTCGGCGGCGCCGGGCACCTCAGCAATCAGCAGTGCCATGACGCGGTGCGGGCCATCGCCCCGCGCGCCCGCGTCGTTCTGCTGCACCTTTCCCGCGACTGCAATCACCCCGCCCTGGCCCGCCGGCTGCACCACGGGGCGCCGTATGAGCTTGTGCTCTCCAGCCAGAGCCGCAGCACCCCATGGCTGGCGCTGGAGCCGGGGCGCCCCGCTGCGCCCTGCCGGCGCCAGCCAGCGCGGCAACTGGCGCTGTTCACCGCCGCATCATGATCCAGTCGCAGGACAACATCGAGCGCCGGCCCGGAACACCAGCGTTCTCGATGCTCCTCGACTGGGCCCGCTTCATCCTCGGGATCCGGCGCGGCTTCTGGGTCGGACAGACCCGGTACAAGGAGCTCGGCGCCGAACCGCTCGAGCACGCGCTGTCCCGGCGCGGCTCCGGCGCCAAGGACTATCGCGTCCGCTTCGCCGATGGCCGGCGGATGATCATCACCGCCACCCGCGAGCGCCTCTACGCCGATCTCGTCGGCCAGCGCCACCTCGACAGCTACCGTGCTGCCGCCGGGGCAGTGCGCCCCGGTCACCGCATCGTGATCCTGGAAGCCGGGACCGGCTATCTCGGCGCCTGGCTCTCCGGCGTCGTCGGCCCCTCCGGCGCCGTGGTCGCCCTGGAGCGGGACGCCGAGTCGGTGCGATACGCCCGGGCCCGCTACCGCCTGACGAATGTCTCCTTCGAGACCGGCGGCGTCGAGAGCCTCGCCGGAGAGACCGCCGGGGCGTTCAACGTCGCCCTCGCGATCCGTGCCCTGGAAGCCGGCCAGGACCCCGGCGCCGCGCTGCGCGAACTGTGGCGCGTGCTCCAGCCCGGCGGCGCGCTGGTCGTCGGCGTCCCGGCGCCCGGCGCCGAGCCGAGCCGCCTGCTGCAGATGGAGGCCGCCGAACTCGAAGAGCTGATCAAGCGCTCGCTCACGGATCCCGACCCGGCCCGGATCGAGGCCGCATCCGCCGCGGGCGTCCGCTTCGTGACCGCGATCGCGCCCGCGCCGGACCAGCGGGCCGATCAGTGACGTCCGGCCGACGAGACCGCCCGGCGCAGGCGCGTCCGCAGATCCGGCGTCCAGCCGCGCCGGCGGGCCTCCGCGCGCAGCAGAGCCCAGTGGCCATCATCGATCCGGGCCTTGGCACAGGCCCGCAGCAGCCACAGGGTCTGCTCGCGCAGCCACCGCTCGCTGCCCGGATCGAGGTAGCGGCGCAGCAGCAGAACATGCCCGCGGATGCGCCGGCGCAGATGCCTCGCCGAGGTCAGGTTCGAGCCGTCATCGCGCCGGCGCGCGATCACGACCGGCTCGGCGCACACCGCGATCGGTCCGAGTTCCGCGAGCCGGCGCAGAAAGTCCCGATCCTCGACCACGAACAGCCCCTGGTCGAAGCGCAGCGGCGCCGCCTGCCCGTCGCGCCGGATGAGGATGCCCGAGCCGTTGAACAGCACCGTCGGCCGGAAGACGTCCCCCGGCCCGTCCAGCGCGCCGCCGACCCACTCCGCCGGCGCCGGCTTGGCCCGATCGCCGGAGGCCGACCGCTCGATCCGGGCCGCCACGGCCCCCACGGCCCCGAGCCGCTCGGCCAGCGCGAGCATCGCGCTGACGCCGGCCGGGCGCAGCAGATCATCGTCGTCCAGCAGCAGCGCCCACGGCGCCGTTGACGCCGCCAGGCCCCGGTTGCGCGCCCCCGCCGGCCCGGTGTTGCGCTGGCGGATCAGTCGCGCCCCCTCCGGCGCCGCTGCCGGCGGGTCCGAGCCATCGTCGACCACGATCACCTCGGCAACCTCGGGACATGCGCGCGCACTGGCGACCGCCTCCGCCAGCATGCCTGCCTGCGGCCGGTAGGTCGGAATGATGATGTCCAGTGCGCCCCGCGCCATCCGCCGACTGTAGAGCCGCAAGGCGGGCGCCTAGGCTTGCCCCCATGGCAGACCGGGTCGACCGGGCCCAATTCGAATCCGCCAGTCCCGCGCGGCGCACAAGCGACGAGGCCGCGGCGCGGGCCTTTGCCGTGGAGCTTGCCCGCACGGTCACCGATGAGAAGTGCGAGGAGGTCCTCGTCCTGGATGTCCGCGGCGCCAGCCCGGTCACCGACTTCCTCGTGATCGGCAGCGGCACCTCCGATCGGCAGATGCGGACCGCGCTGACTGCAGCAACAACGCTCGGGGGTCAGCGGGGCTTCCCGTCCATTCGCTCCAGCGCCGACGACAGAGCCACCTGGCTGCTCGCCGACTTCGTCGATGTCGTGCTCCACCTCTTCGAGCCCAACACCCGGGCCCACTACGACCTCGAGACGCTCTGGCCGGACGCCGTCCGCATTGCCTGGCAGCGCCCCGATCAGCGCGATCGCAACCGGGCCGGCCTTCGACCGGACGAGCGGGCCGGTGGCTGACCCCGCCCCACGCCGGGTCGTGCCCGTGGTGGCCGGCGCATCGCGCTACGACGTCGTCATCGGCCCCGGCGCGCTGGACGAGATCGCCCCGCTGCTCAAGTCCGCGCTGCCGCAGACCACGCGCATCGCGCTGGTCGTCGACGCCGGGCTCCCGCCGGCGCTGTGCGACGCGGCCCGGAACCGGCTCGGCGCCATCGCCCCCCTCAGCGCCATCACGCTTGAGCCCTTCGAACAGGACAAGTCGCTGGCCACGGCCCAGCGCGTGCTGGAGCATCTGGCCGGCGCCGGCCTCGAACGCTCGGGCGGCCTCGTCGTCGCGCTCGGAGGGGGGATCGTCGGCGATATCGCCGGCTTCGCCGCGGCAACCTACCGGCGCGGCGTGCCCGTGGTCCAGTGCCCCACCACGCTGCTGGCCATGGTGGACGCGTCGGTCGGAGGCAAGACGGGCGTCAATCTCGCCGTACCCGGCCCGCGCGGGCGCGATCTTCGCAAGAACTTCGTGGGCTGTTTTCACCAGCCAAAGCTGGTCATCGCCGATGTCGACACGCTTGATTCGCTCGACGACCGCGACCTGCGCTGCGGACTCGCCGAGTGCCTCAAGCACGGCCTGATCAGCGCCGACTGGGGCGACACCGACCTCTTCGACTGGACCGTCCGGCACACGGCCGACCTCCTGGGGCGCGACCCGGCGCTCCTGACCGATCTCGTGGCGCGCAACATCGCCGTCAAGGCCGCCGTCGTGCGCGCAGATGAGCGAGAGACCGCTCCCGCAGGGCGCATGCTGCTCAATCTCGGCCACACCTTCGCCCACGCCATCGAGACGATCCCCGCCATCTCGCCCACAGCCGACCCTGCCGACGCTCCCCTGCGCCACGGCGAGGCGGTGGGGCTCGGACTGCTCGCCGCCTGCCGCCTCGGTGAGCGCCTCGCACTTGCGCCGCCCGCCCTCGCCGCCGAGGTCCGCGCGGCCCTCACAGGCGCAGGCCTGCCGACGGCCGCGTGGGGCCTGCCACCGGCCGACGAGATCCTGGCCGCCATGATGCACGACAAGAAGTCCGCCGGCGGGCGGGCGCGATTCATCGTGCCCGTCGAGGGCCGCCGGGCCCGCGTCGTTGAGCAGCCACCTGCAGACGCCATCCGGGAAGCCATCGAAGCGATTCACCCGGCCCGTTCTTGAATTTCAAGGGCCTCATCGGACGGTCCCGATAACACCGGCGACGGGGGCGGCCCGTCGCATCGGAGGGGGGTGAGGGCAGAGGCGGCTCGCGGCGCTGGCGCTCCCATCATGCGATGTGTCACCATCATCAATCAGAAGGGCGGCTGTGGCAAGACGACCACCGCCATCAGCCTTGCGGGCGTCTTCGCCCGGCGCGGACTGCGAACCCTCCTGATCGACATGGACCCGCAGTCGCACTGCGCTGCCGGTCTGGCGATCCCTGAGAAGCGCATCGATCTCGATATCGGCGACGCCATGCTCGCCGACGATCTGCAGCAGCTTGATCCCGGCCGCCTGGTCTGGCGGGCCAGCCGCAACCTGGATCTCGCCCCCAGCCGCATGAAGCTGGCCGGGCTCGAGGCCAGCCGCGGCGGACTCGCCGAGAAGCCCGACAAGGAGCGCCGCCTCGCCCGCGTCATCGACTGGCTCGCGTCCTCCTACGACATCTGCTGCGTCGACTGCTCGCCGTCGATCGGGCTGCTGACCTACAACGCCATGATCGCCTCGACCGAGACGGTGATCCCCGTCGAGACCAGCTACTTCTCGCTGCAGGGCGCCGCCAAGCAGGTCCAGACGATCCGCGCCCTGGAGAAGCGCCTCGGCCTGTCGGATCCCATCTGGCTGCTGGCGACCATCCACGATGAGCACAGCCCGCTCGCCAAGGACCTGCTCGATGAGCTGCGCCGCCGCTTCGGCGACCTCGTCGTGCCCCCGGTCATCCGGCAGGATCCGCGGATCAAGGAGGCCGCCTCGTACGGCCAGCCGATCTGCGACTACGCGCCCGAATCCCCCGCCGCCCGCGACTACGCCACCTTCGCCGACTGGCTGCTGAGCCAGCCGGCCCGCGGCGCAGCGCTGCCCGCCGCCGCCGCCCCCGAAGAGCCTGCCCCGGCCGCGCCGCCCGCCCCAGTGGTCCGGGCGGATGCGGCTCAGAGGTTCATCGACACCAGCGCGCTGCGCGCCCCGGGGGCCGCAGTGCCGGTCGGCGCGGGGACCCCCGCCAGCGGCGGACCCGAACGACCCTTGCCAGACCGCGCTGCCGATGTCGCATCGCTGGCGGCCCGCCTCGGCGCAGCGCCCCAGACGATCCGCGCTGCCGCGCTGCCGACCATGGCGCCGGTTGCGCCGCCGATCCAGCCCGCGCCCGCGCCCCAGGCGCCGATGATCGCGATCGACGCCCCCGCCCCGACTCCCGCCCCGGCCGCTGCGCCCGCCGCCCCGGCGCTCACCGAGGCGGAGCGCATCGTCCGCGCCAATCCCGGCGCTTCGGGCTTCGGCGCACACAGCGTGCCCGGCGGCGTCGTCTTCATCCAGCCGCGCAGCGCAGGCGAGATGGTCTGCGTCGCCGGCGACTTCAACGGCTGGAGCCCAACTGCCAGCCCCATGCGCCGCAACGATCGCGCTGGCATTCACGAGCTTTTTGTTGCCCTTCCGGCCGGCCCGCGTCACTATCGCCTGATGATCGATGGCAGCCCCTCGGTCGATCCGTTCAATCGCATGGTGGAGATGAACCCCTTCGGCGACCCGACCAGCGTGGCCATCGCGGGCCCGCCACCCGCCCCCCACGCCCCCCACGACCCCCACGACCCCCACGACCGGAGCGACTGACCCATGGCCACAGACGCCGGCGCCTCGCTCGCGATCGATGATGCTCCCGACCTTCCCTGCGACGCCCTCGCCGAGCTGTTCCTGGGCGAGACTGCCCGCCCGGATTCGCTGGCCTCCGCCCCCGCCCCCGATACCCTTGATGAAGCGGAAAATGCGGCGCCCGGGCGCATCGCAGGGCGCTGCCGCCAGAGCGAGGAGGGGGCCATCGGAACCCAGCCGGGCGCATCGAGCCAGCCGCAGATCGAGGCGGTGCTCGCCGGGCACCTCCCGGTGCTGGCCTCCGCCTGGATCAGCCAGCACGCCCGCAGCCTCGCCGCCCGCACCGGCGCCATCGTGGGCGTGGTGCGGCTGCGCGAGGGCGAGGTCTCGATCGACGCCTTCGGCGAGCAGGCGCCGGAGCCCTCGGCGCCGCCGCCGGCGGCAGAGGCCGCCATCGGCCGCCTGGGTCAGTGGGCCCGGCGCTGGCTGCTGATCGCCGATGAGCCCACGCTCGATCGCCTGCTCGATGCCATCGGCATCGACCGCCTCACGCTGCTCTCGGGCGCTGATGACGCCGCCATGGTCGCGGGCTACCGCCTGCTCAAGGAACTGCTGCAGCCGCGGCTGGAACTGGCCGGCGCTGCCGCGGCCCCGCGCATCCACATCGCGATCGCCGGCGCATCGGGCCCCGAGGCCATGAGCGCTGCCGAGCGCCTCAGCCGCGCTGCCGAGCGCTTCCTTGAGGCCGAGACCACCGTCGAGGTCACCGCCAGCCGCATCGACACCGGTCGCAGCGTCAACTGGTTCCGCGGCCCGGCGCCGCAGATCGACGCGCTGCTCGATGCCATCCGCGCTGCGCCGGCGGCGCCGGAACCGGAAGCCGCGCCGGAACCGGAAGCCGCCGACGCCAACTCGGCGCCGATGGCGATCATCGGCCCCGGCCTGGACCCCCACAACCACCCCCACGACCACCCCAACGACCACCCCAACCCCAAAGACCCCCACGCCAACGAATCAGACAACGCCGCCCCCCACGCCCCCCACGACCCCCACGCCCCCCACGCCCCGCCGGCCGCCGAAGCGCCGGCGAGGGTCAACGGCAAGCCGGCCGCGGCGGGCAACGAGACCAGCCCGCTTCCCGCCCTGCGCTGCCCCAGCGCCCCGGCGGTCGCCGTCCGCGCTGAGCGCGGAAGGCTGGTTGCGATTGCCGACGCCCGCGCGGTGGGCGTGGAGGTCGCGCTGCGCGACCTGGTCATCGCCAGCGCCTGGGCCGCCGAGCAGGCGACGCTGATCGCCCAGGCCACCGGCCTGCCGGCGGGTCTGGCCGCGCGGGTGCTGCTGGTGCGCGATGTGGCGCCGGTGCGCAAGCTGCTGGATGCCGACATCCAGCTCCGACTGGCGCCGGAAGGGCGGGATGAAATACCGCTGAATTAGGCACTGGGCACTGGGCATTAGGCACTGGGGAAGGGATCAGCGATCGGCCATCAGCGATCAGGGAACCCACGGGCGCAAGTGCGGGGCGCGCTGGGGTCCGAGTGCGCGAAGGCGTTGAAGCAAGGCAGGAAGCAAAGACAGGAACGCAAAGGCCGCAGAGGGAGCGCAGAGCACGCAGAGGGGGATCCTGTGTGGCCCGCCGCTGGGCGGCGGGTTCTTCGTGCCACTGACGTGCTCTGACGTCAGTGCGAACGTTGACAGGCCAACGCGCGCCCAGACTCAACCGTATCGATCGAGCAGCACAAGTGCTGTGAGGCCTGAAAGCCCAGCAACGGCAACGTCGATGCCCGCCCATGTTGAGCGAGCAAGATGGATGACAATTACCGGGTTAAAGAGCAAGCCAACGATGAGCCAGACCCACGCAAGCACCGAATTCCCCAACCGCAGCGTGACAATCGCGACGATCGCCGCGACGGTCACCGCAAACCGAAGGAATGTGTAGTAGCCATAGGGCATGTCCTTGAGGGCGAGGCCACAAAGTACTGCTACGAGCCCAAAAAGGAAGGCGATCGGAACGGGATCGCCGGACTTCGATCCTGCCGGGCCACTGTGTCGTGCTGGTCTGCCGGGTGCGAGTCGCTCCGACCCGACAACTAGTTCACCACGCACCGGCTCCGAATGCGCAGGCCCAGCTGCTGATCGGCGTGTCTCTGGCCGCGACGGGCCTTGCGGCCCCCGCGGCGTCACCTCCCCGAGCGCAATCGGCAGAGATCGATGGGGCGCGAATCGCGTGCCCCGGCCGCCCCAGCGCGCGGCCTCTATCCACGTCTTGGCTTCCTGCGGATCGGTTACCGCTGCAAACTGGTCAAAGTCCATTTCCCCCAAGAGCCGGATTGCGTTTCCGTCGGGCTCGTAGAGAAACACACGGCGATGCTTGCGTGAGACGTAGAACCTCTCGCCTAGCACGTCGTCAACGAAGATACCCTCGTACCCGCGTCGTCGATACTTGTGCACTCGCGCATTGTACGGAGATGGCCGCGCAGCGGCTCAGGATTCTGCGCTGCCGGCTGGCGGGCCGGGGCCGGCCCGTCAGCCGGCGCCGGGATTTTCGGACGGAACTGCCGGTGGCGCCCCCGGGTTCGGGGGCGCGACATCGCCCGGCGCCAGCGCGGCGGCCGAGGGCGCCGGAGCCTTGCCGCAGGCCGGCGGCGCTGCATCCGGGCTGCGGGAAGCTCCGCCGGGGCTGCAGCGCGCTCCATCGGGGCTGCGCCGGGCTCCATCGCAGGCCCGCGGCGCTCCATCGGGAGGCGCCGGCGCTCCATCGCGGGCCACGGATGCTCCATCACGGGGCAAGGATGCTCCATCACGGGGCAAGGATGTTCCATCACGGGCCCCGGATGCTCCATCCGATGCCGCCCGAGAACCAGTCGCGGCCGCCGACATCGCCAGCGCAGCCGCGGATAAGCAGGAATGGACCGGCGCAGTGCGTCTAGGCTCCCTCGGAGTTGGGATCCATAACGAGCCGGACACCGATGGCTCGTTGGAAGTCTAATGCTCGGACGCACTGGATCCCCAACTCGTCGCACAGATCCGGTAACTTCGGTGACTTTTTCTTGGTGGGCCCACCATGCCGCTTCTCATCGCAGACAACATCGCACCCGTCGACCATTGCTACCGCAGCAACAAAGGGGTCAGCGTTGTCTCCGGGCGTCTCAAAGAAGTCTGGCCGGTAGTGGCGGTTGACGATCCGGCTGACTTCCTCCATGATGTCATCATCCGTAGCACGCCTCAGGTTCGAGTCTCTCTCTTTGATCCATGCGACGAGCCCCTCTGGGTTCTTGATCTCCTCGATCACCTCCTCGGAGGCTGTCACGACTCCGAGGTCGATCTGCTCCGCGAGCCGTACCCACAAACCTGGCGCCACATCAGGTGCGTGTGTTCTGGTGTAGAAGCCAATTAGTGTGCTTGTGTCAATAGAGAATCTCAAGCACTTCTCCGGCGAGATCGCGCTGCTCGCAGTTCCTGCTCCAAGTCTCCAATCTTGGAGAGATCCATGTTGAGAAGAAGCGTTGCGTCGCGCGGGCTAACATCGCCCTCGCCTAGCGCTCGTGTCACTGCTCCAGCGAACCGAGTTCCTACCGAGGCAAGTGTTCGGCGGCCGGCCGGAAGTCCGCCTCGCTGTTCAGGTTCTCGCCTTGTGCGGCTCTTCCATGCCTCGATGTAAATTCGGCGTAGTGATTCGTAGTCCGCTTGCGAGATGAGACGCCGATCGAGCAAGCGCCGAGCAATGACCTCCTCACCCACTGCAAAATGCCGGGCAAGCTTCGCAGCGGTCTCGTTCGGGCGCTCACCAGGCGGAACAGTCCGGAGAAGCTTGTCGAAGGCCTGTGCTGGTACGAGTACTTCGGCAGCGACCCTATTGCAGAAGACCTCGATGCGCTTCACGCCGGCCGGGTACTCCCCCGTGCCTATCGGATCTGACACACCGGATGCGCCTAAGTAGATATGCACAAGTTCGTGAATGAGTGTGAAGATCCGTGCACCCGCAGTGTCGCGGGTGTTCACGAAGATGACCGGAGCAAACGCGTCGGGCAGAGCAAAGCCTCGGGCTTCTGTGGCGTCGAACGACCAGCCCTGCATTACGGAGACGTCGATCATCTCGATCGCGTCTGCCCAGCGCCGAAACGCCTCCTGCTTCCGTAGGTTTGACGGGAAGGTACTGACCCGCAACGCTGAACGAATCTTGGCGGCCAATTCCATGTGACGAGTCGGCTGCTTCCATGACCCTACGAACGCCAAGCGGCGGTTGCCGAACTCCGCAGCCCTCTCGCGTAGCCATTGCTGCCGGTACAAAGCACTGCGTATTGCAAGCCTGAGTTCCGGTGAGTACGTCTTGGCTCGATCGGCCGAGACTCTCCTGAAGTCGCGCGGCATGCCAGGAGTCGCAGGGACGGCGCTCAGGAAGAACGTTGCCAGAGGTCGCTTATACGCCCTTGCAAGTAGGCGCGCCTGCCGAACCGTCGGCTGCTCATCGCCACGCTCCCATGCGGAGAGGGTGGCCGGGTCCTTCTGCACCTTACTCGCCGCGCTGGCGACGTCGAAGCCTGCGGCTTCCCGAGCCCATCGAAGGACCTTCGGATTGACCTTCGCCCTGGTCGCAGCCAAGTTCGCTACCCCTCTACCGCGCGTTACCGTCCCTGAATATAGCTGCGAGCCTTCGGCTTTGGCGGCATAGATGGTCTCGTCGGTGCAAACCGCTCTCGCCCGTCAAAAGTGCTTCGAGTTCGCTCGCCAGCGGCAGCGTTCGCGCCGACATCTCCCTGCCCCGCTGACCGCGGGCGCCCCGGCGGCGGGGGATGCCGCAGGAGTCTCAAAGATGCCTGTTGTACCAGGAACACAGCTCGAAATGCTCCAATTCTTCGAGGAGCACGCCCCCATCTGGGCGGCCGACCCCGCCGCCATCGGCCTCACGCTCGACCAGTGCAACTCGTTGACCGCGGCCGTCGCCGAGGCCTCCGCGAAGCACTCGGCTGCGTACCAGGCCCGCCAGAGCTCGAAGGCGGCGACCGTCGACCAGAACGATGCGCTGACCACCCTCGCCGAACTCGGCGCGCAGCTCATCAAGATCATCCGCGCCTTTGCCATCCAGACCGGCGACCCCGGTGTCTTCGCCGCAGCCCAGATCCCCGAGCCCAAGACGCCCGAGCCGATCGCGCCGGTCAACCCCTCGGCCGTGCGCTTCGAGCTGCAGACCGATGGCTCGCTGCTGGTCAAGTGGGATGGCGTCAAGAGCAACGGCACGACGTTCGTCGTGCAGCGCTCGGTGGTGCCGGGGCCGGGGGAGCCTTCGACCGGCTACAGCAATGTCGCGTCGGTCGGGGAGAAGAGCTTCGTGGATACCACGATCCCGGCCGGCGCGGTCAGCGCCACCTACGTGATCCGAGCCCTCAAGGGCGGGCAGATGACGACCGGCTCGGCCCCGGCGACCGCCCAGTTCGTCTACGGCGGCAACAACGGGCAGATGGAGCTGTCGCTGGCGGCGTGAGGGGGGGAGAAGAAGGCACGAAGGCGCCGGAGGCACGGAGGCGCCGAAGGGGCCGCGCGGAGCGCGGCTTTTTGCTGCGCCCAGACCTGGGGCGGGGAGCACTGACGGCAGAGCCTGTCAGTGGCACATCCTACTGCATCCGCTGCCAGACCACCTTCAGTGACTTGGTGTCCCGGTCCTCAATGACGAATCCGAAGATCAGGTCGGGGCGCTCGCTGCGCTGGCCATCGCCGTAGCGGGCATCCGGCATGGGTCGCAGGATCCAGCCGGTGGGTTCCTCGGCCTGCCGGGCCCACACCTCGTCGTAGAGCGCCAGCCAGCGCGATTCATCAATCTCGTAGTTGATGCCATCGACGGTGACGGTCGCGAAGCTGTTGCCCACGCGGTCCTGCGGCCCGGCGCCGGGGGCGAAGCTGAGCACATCCCACCCGCTGTCTTCGAAGCGGTTGAGATCGAGCAGGCGCACGATGCCGTAGGCGGCGATCTTGGCGTCCTGCTCATCACCGGCGGTGACGCCGCTCCAGTCGATGTAGCCGCCGCCTGTCCCACCGGCGCCGCCCCCGCCGGCAACGGGCGCCGGCGCGGCCCCCATCTGGTCACAGGCGCACAGGCCCAGCAGCAGCAGCAGCGCAATCGGGATGGCTCGCATGCCGGATCCTACCGGCCCCGGCCGGCGCGGGTTGCAATTCGCGGCGGCCGTGGCGCCTGCGTCCGCCGCCCTGCGCCCCTGCTTCCTGCAGGCGATCACGCTCCCCGGCTCCCCAAAAAGGAGATGACCATGACCACCACCGCATTCGACCAGACCCGCGCTGAAGCCTTCGCCGAACGGCTCATGGAGAGCCTCAACAGCTCGGCAACGATGCTGATGCTCTCAGTGGGCCACCGCACCCGCCTCTTCGATGTGATGGCGGACCTGCCGCCATCGACCTCCGCCGGGATCGCGGATGCCGCGGGCCTCTCCGAGCGCTACGTGCGCGAGTGGCTCGGCGCGATGGTCGCCGCGGAGATCGTCCGCTACGACGCCGCGGCGAAGACCTACGCCCTGCCCGCCGAGCACGCCGCCTTCCTGACGCGGGCCGCGACACCCAACAACCTCGCCGGCGTGGCCCAGTGGATCGCCGTGCTCGGCGCAGTCGAGGGCGAAGTGGTCCAGGCCTTCGGGCACGGCAACGGCGTGCCCTACGAGGCCTACCAGCGCTTCCACGATGTGATGGCCGAGGAGAGCGCCCAGACCGTGGTCGCCGCGCTGGAGGATCACATCCTCCCGCTGGCGCCGGGGCTGGCCGGGCGGCTGGAGGCCGGGATCGATGTGCTCGATGTCGGCTGCGGCGCCGGGCTCGCCATGATCTATCTCGCCGAGCGTTACCCCAGGAGCCGTTTCGTCGGCAGCGACTTCAGCCGCGAGGCGATCAGCAAGGCCCGCGATGAGGCCGAGCGGCGGGAACTGAGCAATGTCCGCTTCGAGGTGGCCGACGCCGCGAAGCTCGATTACGACGCCGACTTCGACCTCGTGACCACCTTCGACGCCGTGCACGACCAGGCCGACCCGGCCCGCGTGCTGGCCAACATCCGTCGCGCTGTGCGCCCCGATGGCATGCATCTGATGCAGGACATCAAGGCGTGCAGCCACGTCGATGGCAACATCGGCCACCCATTCGGCGCGTTCATCTACACCATCTCGTGCATGCACTGCATGAGCGTGTCGCTGGCCTGCGGCGGCGCCGGCCTCGGCGCTGCGTGGGGCAAGGAGCTTGCCCTGCAGATGCTCCAGGAGGCGGGCTTCGCCAGCGAGGTGCACGAACTGGAGCACGATGTGATGAACTATTACTACATCAACACGCCCGTGCGGCAGCCGGCGCCGGCGCCAGCTTGATCCCCCGCTAAGGCGTTTCGGGCAGGCGGCCGGCCTCGCGCCGGCCGCTGCCCTGCGCCTGGATGCGGCTGTCGCCCAAGTCCGCCCGCATCGCCTCCACCAGCGCCAGCATGCGCTCGACGACCTCCGGCCGCTCGCCGGCCAGATTGCGCTGCTGGCCGATGTCAGCGCGCAGATCGAACAGGGCCAGCGGCGTTTCCGCCTGCTGGTAGGCAACGGGCCGGCCGCCGGTCCCGCCCGGGCGGCCGTTCAGCGTGCGGTACTCGTGCGGCAGGTGCAGGCTCCAGGCGCCGGCCCGCACGGCGTCCAGGCGATCGCCCCAGTAGATGTACAGCGCCTCGTGCGGCGAGGCTGCGCCGGGCTCGCCCGCCATGAGCGGCCAGATGTCGAGGCCATCGATCGGGCGCGGCGGCAGATCGGCGCCGATGAGGCCCGCCACCGTGGGCAGGATGTCGATGGTCATGGCCGGTTCGTCGCATACCACGCCGGCGGGGATCCGCCCCGGCCAGCGCATGATGCACGGGACGCGCACGCCGCCATCCCAGCTCGTGCCCTTGGCCTCGCGCAGGGGCCCCGCGCCTCCGGCGTGCTCGCCGTAGCTGATCCACGGCCCGTTGTCGCTGGTGAAGATCACCAGCGTGTTGTCCTCCAGATCCAGCCGCTTCAGGGCATCGAGGATCTGGCCGACCGACCAGTCGATCTCGCTGATGACATCGCCGAACAGCCCGCGCTCGGTCCTGCCCTCGAACTTGTCGCTGACGAACAGCGGCACGTGCGGCATCGGGTGCGGGAGGTATACGAAGAACGGCGCATCGGCGTGCCGCTCGATGAAGTCGACCGCCCGCTCGGTGAACATGGTCGTGAACCGGGCCTGGTCCTCGCCGGTGATCTTCGGATTGGCGATCTCGGTTCCTTCGAACAGCGGCAGGTCGGGGAACCCGCGTTTGCGACCCTCAGCATCCGGCGGCAGGTCGACGTAATCGGGATGCAGCGGCCACATGTCGTTGGAGTACGGGATGCCACTGAACTCGTCGAAGCCGTGGTTCGGCGGCAGGAACTGCTCGTGGTGGCCGAGGTGCCACTTGCCGTAGATGGCCGTGGCGTACCCGCGCGACTTGCAGACCTCGGCGAGCGTGGTCTCCTCCGAGTTGATCCCGTGCCGGGCGTTCGGACCCAGCGCCCCGAGAATCCCGACTCGGTTGGGATAGCACCCCGTCAGCAGCGCCGCCCTCGATGCCGAGCACACCGCCTGGGCCGCGTAGAAATCCGTAAAGCGCATGCCCTCGGCCGCCATCCGGTCGATGTTGGGCGTCTGGTAGCCCTCGGCGCCGAAGCACCCGACATCGGCGTAGCCGAGATCATCGCAGAAGACGATGACGATGTTGGGCCCAGCGTCCACGGGGCGCCCGGCGGGTTGTCCGGCGGCGACGGCCGCCGCCACGTGCACGAGCATCGTCACGATGAAGGTAAATCCACGCATGGGGCCATGGTACCACCGGCCGGCCGGCGTGCGGCTCCCAGCGTGGTAGCGTGCCGCGGAAGGCTCTACGATCTGTCGGAGCAAGCCGCCCCGAGCGGCCACGAGAGATTTCCTGCAACGAGGAGAGCATCATGCGCACGCGCCTTGCGATCGTTCTTGTGAGCAGCTGCGCTGCAGCCGCCAGCGCCCAGTGCGACCCGACCTGGGACACCGCGATCGGCAATCCCGCCCTGGAATCCGGCTACTGCGGCGCCTTCGCCATCTGGGATGATGGAACCGGCCCCGCGCTGTACGCCGGCGGCAGCTTCGAGGTCCTTGCCGGGCAGGACATCGAGTTCCTCGCGAAGTACGACGGGTCGTGGTCCGAGCTTGGCGATGGACTGGATGGCGGATTCACCAACGGCTTCATTGCCGACCTCGAGCCGTTTGCTGCGCCGAGCGGCGAGAAGCTCATCGCGGCCGGCTTCTTCGCCACCGCTGTCAGCGTGCCCGGCACGCAGAGCGTCGCGGCGTGGGATGGAACCGAGTGGAGCAGCCTCGATGCGGGCCTGGTGTCGCCTGAGTCCGTGTGGACGCTGACGCGCGGCGACATCGGCGGCGGCGAGCGCCTCTATTTCGGCGGCGCGTTTGCAACCATCGGCGGCGTCTCCGCCGGGGGGATCGCCGCGTGGGATGGCGCCGGTTTCGAGTCCGTCGGCGACGGCATCGGCATTGCAGGTGACTTCAGCCCCACCGTCTTCGCCTCGGCGATCTTCGATGATGGCTCCGGCCCGGCGCTGTACATCGGCGGGCGCTTCAATTCCATCGATGGTGTGCCGACCTACACGGTCGCGAAATGGGATGGCGTCGAGTGGAGCGAAGTCGGCGACGGCCTGATCGCAACCCGCACACCGGCGCTGTTCGGCGTCGGGTGCATGACCATCTTCGATGATGGCTCAGGCCCCGACCTATATGTCGCTGGAAAGGACTTCGCCCCGCGCGGTGGTGTGCAGACCAGCGTGGCGAAATGGGATGGCGCCGAGTGGACCAACGTCGGCCAGTTGCTCACCGGGCGCATCACGAGCCTGATGGCGTGGGACGATGGCGCCGGCAGCGCCCTGTACTGCACCAGCACGGCCGACGGCCGCCTGCTGCGCCTCAACGGCGGGGTGTGGGAAGTCGCCTTCGGCGGCGTCGGCGTCAGCGGCGTGAAGCTCCCGTCCTTCCCCGGGACGTCGCCCGGGACCAATCCCTCGGCCTTTGCCCTGGGCGAGTGGGACGGCAATCTGCTGGTTGGCGGCAACTTCGTCGATGTCGGCGATCCGGCGCAGGATGCCGCGGGCATCGCCATGCTCGAGCCCTGCGCCGGCGACTGCTACGCCGACTGCGACGGATCCGGCGCCCTGGACTTCTTCGACTTCCTCTGCTTCCAGAACGCCTTCGCGGCGGCCGACCCGTACGCCGACTGCGACGGCTCCGGCGCCCTGGACTTCTTCGACTTCCTCTGCTTCCAGAACGAGTTCGCCGCCGGGTGCCCGTAACGGCCCGTAACGGCAATACGGTTCACTTAAGCCGAACGACAAAGCCTCCTGCAAAGATCCGGGTGATGTGCATGGATCGCCCGTCTTCAACAGGAGGCTTTGCTCGTGGATGGTACCGGCCATGGACGGCCGGAGGGAAGGAGACTGCTCGCGC
>JBICIE010000117.1:0-10636 GCA_043101635.1 Phycisphaerales bacterium JB039
CGACGATCCAGCCCGCGCGCTGGTCCACCCCGGAGGACTCGCCTCCCGGATCGTTCACCAGCACCCGTACCGTCCAGTAGCCGCAGTGCTCCTCGGGATCGGCCTGGGCGTCGGTGAAGTCTGCCCACTGCGGCGTCGCGAACTCGGAATCGTACGGGAAGCTCGGGGTTTCTGCTCGCTGTAGATCATCCAGAAGCGCCCGTTCACCGTGTCGTACTCGATGCGCGGGTCGAAGAGCAAGCCGTCGTCCGTATCGACGCGCTTGAAGGGGAACCCGCTCTCGGAGGCGTGCCACTCCTCGATCAGGCTGCCGCTGCGCGTGTACAGCGTGACGTACTGGTTGGCGGTGGTGATCACGCGCCCCGGGCTGACCGCCAGGCCGGCGTCCACAGAGCGCGGGTCGATCGGCTCCCCGACCGGATCGTCATCGTCCACCACGAACGCCACCCACTTTTCCTGTGCGCTCGCGAAGCTCGCGCACACTCCGATTCCGACCGCGATCATGACGCTGTGCCGCTTCATGTCGGATCTCCTTCTCATGTTGGATCTCCTTCGCCCCGGCGCCCTCCAAGGCGGCGGGCGTGTTGCCAGCCTACCGGATCGGACACTGCGCGCCAAGTTCTCCCTTGCATCCGGTGGACAACTGGCGCATAATCGGGAGGGATCGACCGCGCCGTTGCGAACGGAGTGCGAACAGATGAGACACGTGATGGTCGTGGGGGCAATCCTGGCGCCGGCGACGCTCGCGGTCGCCCAATGCCCGCCCCAGCATCTCATCCCACCCACGCCCTGGATGTACGGCGATTTCGGGCGGGCGGTGTCGATGGACGGTCCGTACCTCGTCGTCGGTGATCGCTCCGACGCCGAACTGTGTCCCGTGACGCAGGACTGCGGGACGGGCGCTGCGCACATCTACACGTTCGACAGCGTTGCGGGCGAGTGGACGCTGCGTCAGACAATCCGGCCCGCATTGCTGGACTGGGGGTTCGGATTCGGCTGGAGCGTGGCGATCAAGGGGGATCGCCTGATCGCCGGCGCGCGAGGAAGCACCTTGTCCGGGACCAAGGCCGGGGCGGCGTACGTCTTCGACCGCGAGGGCGATACGTGGTTCGAAACGGGCCAGATCGTGCCCGCTGCGCCGGTGTTTCTCGGCGAGTTCGGCCACAGCGTCGCGATCGACGGCGCCCTCGCCGTCGTCGGGCAGCCGCGCATGCACGGCGCTTCGGTGTACGTCGAGGGCTTCGGGGGCTGGGGGTTCCGCCAGCGCCTGGCGGAAGCGCAGTCGTTCGGCCACGCGCTGGCGCTGAGCGAGGACTGGCTGATCGTCGGAGCGCCCGAGGATGCGACGCTGGCCCACCTCGGCGGCGCGGTCTTCACGTACCGGCGCGGCCCGGGCGCCGAACTGACCCTCACGCAGAAGCTCACGCCGCCGGATGTGGAGGTCGGGCCCGAGTTCGGAAATGCGGTCTCGCTCGATGGCGCCACCCTCGCGGTCGGCGGCCCGCGCTCGGATCGCACGTTTGAAGGCCAGGGCGCCGTATACATCTTTGAACTCGCGGACGGCGACTGGACGCTTCGCGCCGAGGTAACGCACGAGAACCCCCTCGATGACGATTTCCTCGGCGCCGCGGTCGCGCTGTCGGGCGACATCCTCGTCGCCGGCGCCCCGCGCCATCGCGGGCTCTGGCCCGACTCGGGAGGAGCGGCGTATGTCTTCACGCGCCGGACTGACGGCTCGTGGGCCCAGGCTGCCGAGTTGATGCATGGATCGCCCTCGACCGGACCCTTTGGCGGTGCTGTGGCTGCGCACGGCCGCTGGGCGGCCGTCGGCTCGTACGGCGAGGCGACTGCCGGCCCCAACGGCGGCGCCGCATACATCTTCGACCTCGACTGCCTGCTGGCGTGCCCCGCCGACCTCGATGGCGACGGCGAACTCACCTTCTTCGACTTCCTCGCCTTCGGCAACCTCTTCAGCGCCGGTGACCTCCGCGCCGACTTCGACGGCTCCGGCGCACTCGACCTCTTCGACTTCCTCGCCTTCCAGACCGCCTTTGCCGCAGGCTGCCCCTGAGGATCCCCCGACGCAAGCGCCGGGCGTGACGAGTGCGCCAGCAGGCGCGCGCAGGCGATCGCGTCCGTCATCGCGACGGACGCATCGCCCTGAGTCTCGCAGCGCGAGACAGGGAGGTCTGGTTCGATCAGGTCAGTTGCCGCCCGGATCAGGCGCGCCCGGCGCTTCCGGCTGCGCTGCGCCCGGCGCCTCCGCCTGCGCTTCGCGCCGCTTCTGCTCCAGGTGGGGCCGGAAATCCTCGCGCAGCCAGCGGTCCCACTTGCGCGGGTCGAAGCCCAGCCGGTCCGTCGGCTGCCCCCACGCGTCGCTGGTCATGCCCACCAGCGAGTTGTACACGCCCATGCGGTAGGTCACCACCACAGCGTCGAACACCTGCAGCACCACGCCCTCGGTCACCACGCTCAGCGTCGGGTCGAACGCCACGGCCGAATCGCCCACGATGGGCTGCAGGTCGCTCACGAACGCCTGCTGCGTGCCGATCAGGATGTTCGCAAGCGGACCCGAGCCGCGCCCGCTGCTGCGGGCCTGGGCCTGCGCCTGCACCAGCCACGGGATCGCCTCGTACAGCTTCAGCGACTGGGCCACGCTGGCCGCCCACTCGACCTCAGCATCGTCGCGCTGGGCCAGTCCCGCCTGCACCACGCTGCTGACCGTGCGCGGGATCTGCGGCTCGAAAGTCTGCGCCACCTCGAAGCGGTCCTGCAGCGTCTCGACCGCCAGCTTCCGCAGCGACTCGCTCTCGCCGAACACGGCCGTCCACGCGATGGCGCCATCGGCCACTTCCGACTCATCCGCCGCGAACATGCGCAGGATGGCCCGCTGCACATCGGCCTCCTCGCGCCCGAACACCTCCAGCATGATGTTGAACAGCGCCGGGTCGTTGTACTCATCACGCAGCTTGGCGATCCCCGCCTCGCGGATCTCGGTGGAGCGGGCGCCGCGGAAGTACTGCTGGCGCAATTTGCGCAGTTCCTTCTCGATCTGGCGCAGCCGCTGGGCGTCGATCCGGGCCTGGGCAATCGCCGGGTCGTTCGGATCCGGCAGTTCGACCACCACCGGCTTCTGCGGCTCGGGCTGCTCGAACGTCAGCCCGCCCTGGGCCATCGCCCAGCCGCTGGCGAGCAGGATCGCGCCGCAGGCGCATCGCATCTGAAACCGCATCTCGGGGCTCCTCTCGGGCGCAAGGCGCCCTCGGGTCTTGGCGCCGCCGGCAGGAGGCTCTGGCGCCTCAGGCCTGCCGGCGCGGGCCCGTTGCAGGCCCAACTATTTAGTCGCCCGAGGGCTCCGGCGGTTCCACCGCCGTCGCCGGCGCGCTGGAGTCGCCCAGCCGGCTGGCAATCTCCCCGCTGATCGGCTCGGCCCCGCCCGCCCGCACCTGAGCGATCTGGTAGTAGCTGCGGGCCTGCCCCTCGGCCCCGGCCTCCAGCGAGGCGTCTCCGGCCAGCAGCATCGCCCGGGCCGCCTCCGGGCCACCCAGCGACTCGGCCGCCCCGTGCAGGTAGTCCGCGGCATCCGCGTGCCGCTCCTCGGCCATGGCCACCAGCCCCAGCCCCGCCAGGGCCCGGCCCCGGATCGCCGGGTCCGCAGATTCACGCAGCGGCGCCAGCCACCGCACGGCCTGTGTCTGGTCCCCGGCCGCCTGCGCCGCCAGCCCGGCGATCAGGGCCGATCGCTCGCTTGAGCGGGCCCCCGGCTCGGAGAGTTCGATCGCCCTCCGGTAGTCCTGACCCCGGTACGCCTCCAGCGCGGCATCCTCGCGGGCGCCGGCGCAGCCTGCCAGGGTCGCCCCCAGCGCCACAAGTCCGACCATCCGCCGCCAGTTCGTGACTCGTCGCATGAACGCTCCCAGCAGCGCCGGCATCGCCGGGCGTAATCTCTCCCGTCCCGCACTCGGCGACGCACACCGCGCCGCGAGCCTCCTCACGCGTACCGGAGCCTCTCTTGAGTCTGCACTGGCCGATCATCCGTCGTCTCGCCGCACACCCGCTGCGGCAGTGCGTCACCGACGACCGGCGCTCCTACCGCGGCGTCGACCTGCTCGTCGGCGCCCTCCACGTCGCCGCCGAACTCGAGCGCCGCTGCCAGACCGACACCGTCGGCCTCCTCCTCCCGACCAGTGGCCTGTTCCCCATGGCGGCCCTGGCCGGATGGATGCTCGGCAAGGTCGTGGTCCCGCTGAACTACCTGCTCAAGGAAGAGGAGCTTCGCTACGTCATCGATGACTGCGAAACCGACACCATCCTCACAGTTGGGCCGATGCTCGACCACATCGGCTGGCGTCCGCAGGTCCCGAGTGTCGTGCGTTTCGAGGACCTGAGCTTCTCGGGCCTGCCGGATCTGCGCTGGCCGGCGACCGCCGCCGACGATGATCTGGCGGTGATCCTCTACACCAGCGGCACCAGCGGCACGCCCAAGGGCGTCATGCTCACGCACGGGAACATCGGCGCCAACATGCGGCAGTTCAGCGCCTGGATCGACTTCGACAAAGACGAAGTCTTCCTCGGCGTGCTGCCTCAGTTCCATGTCTTCGGGCTGACCGTGCTGACCATCACCCCGCTGGTGCTGGGGTTTCACGCTCATTACATGGCCCGGTTCGTGCCGCAGCAGATCGTCAAGGCCATGCGCCGGCAGCGCCCGACGATCTTCGTCGCGATTCCCTCGATGTACAACGCGCTGCTGAGCGTCAAGGGCGCCAAGGCAGAGGACTTCGCCAGCCTCAGGTACGCCATCAGCGGCGGCGAGCCGCTGCCCAAGGCTGTCTTCGAACGCTTCAAGGACCGCTTCGGCATCGAGATCCGCGAGGGCTACGGCCTGACCGAGACGGCGCCGGTCACGAACTGGCGCCGGCCGAACGACCCGACGCCCTTCGGCTCCGTCGGGCGCGCCATCCCGGATGTCCACGAGCGCATCGTCTGCATGGAGACGGGCCGCGACCTGCCTGCGGATCAGGAGGGCGAGATCCGCATCACCGGCCCCAACGTCATGCGCGGCTACTACAAGCTCCCCGCAGAGTCCGCCGAAGCCTTCGACGAGCGCGGCTACTTCCGCACCGGCGACATCGGGAAGCTCGATGTCCGCGGCAACCTCTATATCACCGGGCGGCTCAAGGAGATGCTGATCGTCGGGGGCGAGAACGTCTTCCCCCGCGAGATCGAGGAGGTCCTCAACCAGCACCCCTCCGTCGGCGCCTCCGCCGTCATCGGCAAGGCCGACGAGGTCCGCGGCGAGCTTCCCCTCGCCTTTGTCGAACTTCGCGATGGCGCCAGCTTCGACGAGCAGGCGCTCAAGGGCTGGTGCCGCGATCGCCTCGCCGGGTACAAGGTCCCCCGCTGGATCCGCGCCATCGACGCCCTCCCGCGCAACCCCACCGGCAAGATCCTGCGGCGCGAACTCAAGGCCACCGCCGAGTAGCCCCGCGCAAGCCGACCCGCAGTTTGCATGACTGCCTACGCCGGCTAGCGCGCAAGGTGGGTGGGGCCGCCGAGCGGGAGGCCGGGGGCGATCATGCGGCCGAAGTCGCGGGCGTCCGCGAGCAGCGCGGCGGCTTCGGTGCGCAGGGGCTGGTCGAACTGGCCGACGAGGGTCCAGCCCATGCGGCGGAGGTCGGGGGCGCTGGCGACTTCGGCGGGCGCGGGAGCCGTGGGTGGCGCGCTTCGCCAGGTCGTGACGCCGATGAGGATGGCGGCTGCCGCGGCGGCGCTGAGGAGGCCGGCGGCGAGCGGGGCGCGCGCAGAAGGAGCGGGCGCGGGGTCGGGTTCGATGTCGGCGAGGGCGCGCACCGTGCGCTCGGCGGTAAGCCATGCGCCGGGGCCGGGGGGATCGGGCGGGGTGATGCGGAGGAGTCGGTCGGTCTGATCGAGGGCGCGGACGAAGTCGCCCTCGGCAGCGGCGCGCCGGGCCATGGGGCCGCGGGCGCCATCACGGCAGGATGCCGCGAGCATGAGGCGCCTGAGTGTCATGGCTTGATCTCCGATGTCTCCGATGCGTGCTCATCGCGCTGGCGGCGCAGCTCTTCGGCGATGGTGGCGCGGGCGCGGAGGAGACTGACGCGCACGGCGACGCCGCTCTTGCCGAGGGCCTGGCTGATCTGTCGCGGCTCCATGTTCTCGACGTAGCGGAGCCAGAGGCAACTGAGCTGATCGCGGCTGAGGAGGCGCTCGGCGATGCGCCAGGCTTCGCCGAAGTCGTCGCGCTCGTTGATGAGGCGCAGGGGCTGGGCGGCCCGGTTGGCTTCGGCGGCGCGGCGCTGGTGGTCGGGCGCCGCGTCGCGCAGGCGCTGGAGCTGCTGGCTGTGGCGCTGCATGGTCTGGGCGCCCTGGCGGGCGGCAATGGTGAACAGCCACGGGCGCAGGGGGCGGCCGCGCTGGTAGGTGTAGATGCGCTGCCAGGCGCGCAGCAGGCCATCCTGCGCGGCATCCTCGGCATCGGCCAGGTTGCCGGTGCGGCGCAGCATGAAGCTGCGCAGGCGCGGGTAGTAGCGGCGGACGATCTCGGCGAAGGCGTCGCGCGAGCCATCCTGGGCCCGGGCGGCGAGCTGCTCGTCGGTGAGGGCGCTGAAGATGGAGGCCGGGGCCTCGACTTCGGCAGCGCGCTTTGTGACGGTGGCGGTCATGGGGGAGGCGCCTCGTCGGGGCTGGACGGGAGGAGGGTATCGATCTCGGCCTGCCAGGAGATGTGGAGGCGGGAATCGTCGATGCGCATCTGGATGGCGTCGAACATCGAGCCGAGGGTTTCGGCGCGGGGCCAGTTGCGGGAGGCGAGGCGGGCCCAGGCGCGCATGCCGTTGAGCATGTCGCGCAGGGCGGAGGCCTGCTCGGGCCCGGTGGTGACGAGTTCGGCGCTGAAGAAGAGGGCTCCAGCGGACTCGCCGGCCTGGATGGTCAGATCGGTGGTCTCGCGCAGGGCGACGGCGCGCGGCTGCACGGCGGCGTAGGTCTGCATGTCTCGGGCGGCGATGAAGAGGATGGCCCCGGGGGCGGGGCGGGCGTCGATGATCGCGGTCTCGACATCTGCGAGGCTCGGCGACTGATCGGCGAGTACGCGGGCGGCCGCGATGACCTCGTCGGCGGAGCTTGCGAGGATCATGGCGGTGCGCCCGCCATCGAGCGAGGCCGTGAGCATGGCGGTGAGTTCGCCCTGGTGCAGCCAGGTGCGGATGGTGTGGTCGTGGCGATCGATGGGGGGCTGGGCCTCGCCGGCGGCGGACATCCAGTCGATGAACCAGTCGACCATGGCCTGATTGCCGCCGATGATCGCGACGGCCTGATCGGCGGCGCCGGCGCCGTAGGCGCAGATGAAGGAGAAGTCGGTCGCTTCGAGGTCCTTGGGGTCGACGCCCATGCGCTGGAGCATGGCGCGGGCTTTGTCGCGGGCGGCGGCGTCGCCCGCGCCGGCGAGCATGCGCTGCAGGCCGTCGGCCTCGCGGATGCGGTCGACATCGAGGTGCGCCACCCAGCGGGCGCTGGCGGCGACGTGGCCCGGGTTGAAGGGCTCGGCGAGGGCGGCGGCCGCCGCCAGGAGCCAGATTATCAGAACTGCCGGGCGCATGGGTCCTCTGCGGTCACGTACAGAGTATCAGGAAGCGGGCCCCTGGCGTTACGCCCGCTCGAAGAGGAAGGCGGAGCGCTCGATGCGGGCGCCCTCGGCGGTGGCGACGGCGAAGGAGCCGCCCTCGTACATGGTGGCCGAGCCGTAGGCGCCGTCCTTGCGGACGGCGTAGAAGCGGAGGCCGAAGTTGGGGCGGCCGTCGGGGGTGCGCAGGCGCTTCTGGAGGGTGCGGTCGGCGATGCGCTTGAGGACGGTAAGGCAGGCCTCGGTGGGGCTCTGGCCATCCTCCATGGCGCGGCAGATGGCGTAGGCGGCGCAGTTGTGGATGGCGGCCTCGCCGCGGCCGGTGGCGCCGGCAGCGCCGACGGCGTTGTCGCAGAACATGCCGGCGCCGACGATGGGGGAATCGCCGACGCGCCCGGGGATCTTCCAGCTCAGGCCGCTGGTGGTGGTGCAGCTTGCCAGGTCGCCATTGGCATCGACGGCTGAGCAGTTGATGGTGCCCCAGGTGAAGGGGACGGGAGCGTTCGGGCGGTCTTCGAGGACGCCGGTGGCGTCCCGCCAGGTGAGGTCGCGCTGGTCGCGGTCGAGCCAGTCGTCATCGGGGTTGAGCTGGGCTTTCCAGCGGAGCCAGGCTTCGCGGGATTCTTCGGTAAGGAGGTTCTCTTCGGGGAAGCCGAGGTGGACGGCGAAGCGGCGGGCGCCATCGCCGACGAGCAGGGCATGGTCGGTGCGCTTGAGGACCTCAAGGGCGACCCTGGCGGGGTGCATGATGTTCTCGATGCAGGCGACGGCGCCGGCCTTGTGGGTGGGGCCGTGCATGACGGAGGCGTCGAGCTGGACGACGCCATCTTCGTTGGGCAGGCCGCCGTAGCCGACGGAGCTGTCGCCCGGGTCGGCCTCGACGATGGCGACGCCCTCGACGACGGCGTCGACGCAGTCGGCGCCGCCGGTGATCAGCTCCAGGGCGCGGGCGACGGTCTGTTGGCCGTTGGCGGAGGCGATGACGCAGGGGCCGCGGTGGTCGTCCCCGCGGGCGGGGGCGGGCTGGGCGAGAGCCCGGGCGGTGGCGGGAGGGAGCAGGCCTGCCGCGGCGAGGCCGGCGGCGGAGGCGACGAAGGTGCGGCGGCAGATGGGTTCCATGGGAGCAGTGTCCCCGATCCGGGGTCTTCTGTCCACGGGGGCGCCCGCGTGGGGGGCGGGGCGAGGCGGCGCCCGCAGTAGTTAGCAAACGCTAAGGGTGCGTCGAATCTTGTTCCAAATCGGCGGATGCGGGGCTTGTACGGGGCGGCCGGAACGGGTTATATTGGGTGAGAAAGGGCGACTGGCGCCCTTTGGAGGAACGGGGGCACTTCCAGAGTTGGGAGACCACAATGCGAGTTGTTCATGTTTCGTCTGCCGCGGTCATCGCGCTGGCCGCGGGTCAGGTTGCAAGCGCGCAGTTCTTTGAGGGGTTCGAGCACGGGGACTGGAGCGGGAACTACACCTGGCTGGGCAGCGGGTCGAGCACGCCGAACGTGCTTGACAGCGTTGGCGCGCGCACGGGCAGCTTCGGCTGCACGTTCACGCAGAACGGGTGGTGGCAGAACTCGGATTCGGCCGCAGTGATCGAGGACGGGAGCACGTTCGAGTACTGGTTCCGCGGGAGCGGGGCTCGCGTGTACATCGGCTTCACGAGCGATACGTCTGCGACGCAGGCGTACACGGTGGTTGCGGCGCCGAACACGGGCAACGTGATCATCCAGCGGAACAACGGGTTCGGCTTCAGCGATCTGGCGAGCACGCCGATCTCGTGGAGCGCCAGCGAGTTCTACCAGGTCGTGGCGTCGTATGAGTCGGGCGTGATCTCCGTCGAGGTGTTCGACGGGGCGGGTTTCTCGCTGGGCACGACGATGGCGGACACCGGGTATGACGGCGGCGGCCGACTGCTGCTGCGCGGCTTCGGTGGCACGGTGTATGCCGACGACATCGATCTGGCCGCGGGCGGGCCGAACGCGCTGGTGCTCGACTGGTCGTCGAACAAGGCGGTCGGGGCGGACGCGACTGCCGCGGCAGGCCTGACGCCGCTGATCACGACCGACGGCGCCAGCTTCGAGGCGGCGCTGCCGACGGCGATGTGGCGGATGGTCACGATCGACAACCCGTCCAACAGCTTCGCGGCATCGACGTCCGACGCCATCGCCGATTACATCGACACGGGCGGGCGGGTGCACATGAGCTACTGGAACCTCGATGCCGACCCGACGCTGCAGAGCGCCTTCGGCGTCTCGGGCACGGTCGACTTCTTCGATCCGCGTCCGGTCTTTGCCGACGCCGTGCCGCACCCGTCGTGGGGCGCGCTGACGTCGGTGCCGATCGACACGGCTCCCTCGCCGTGGGCCGACAACGGCGATGAGCTGTCGGTGGTCGGCGGCTGCTCGGGCGGCGAGCCCGAGGTCATCGGCGTGTTCGATTCGGCCGGCTCCGGCATCGGCGCCATCGTCACCGCCGGCGGGCGCACGCTCGTCAACGGCTACGACTATGACTCGATGCAGACGGGCACGATGCTCGACCTGGCCACCAGCCAGATCCGCTGGCTGCGCACGGCCGAGCCGGGCGGCCCGCCGCCGCGTCCGAGCTGCTACCCGGACTGCGACGGCAACAAGCTGCTGGACTTCTTCGACTTCCTGTGCTTCCAGAACGCCTTCGGCACCGGCGACTGCTACGCCGACTGCGACGAGTCGGGCGCGCTGGACTTCTTCGACTTCCTGTGCTTCCAGAACGAGTTCGCCACCTTCGTGGCCGCCGGCGGCTGCCCGACGCTGGAGCTGTTCCAGCTTGGTGTCGAGGCGCCCCCGAGCGTGATCTGCGGCGAGACGATGGAGTCGGTGGTTGATCCGCGTCCGACGTTCAGCGACGTCACCACGGTTCCGACCTCGATCGGCGACATCACCTTCGACATCGCGTGCAGCCACCGCGTCATCGGCGGCGGCTGGGGCTCCTGGAGCCACGGCTACACCGGCGACGTCTACTACACCA
>JBICIE010000118.1:0-18430 GCA_043101635.1 Phycisphaerales bacterium JB039
TTCGCCACTCTCGAAGAACGGCGGCGGCCGGGGGGAAGTCGCCCTTTGGCAATGGGGCGCGCGTCGGGATTCCCGGCGTCATCGCCACCGCCGGCCGGCCGGCGGGCCCATCGGCGGCGTCGGATGATCGCTCCTTTCTCGAAGCGCCCCGGGGTTGGCCGGGGCGTTTCGTTTGGGGAGTCGGGGGTCAGAGCAGAAGCGACGAAGCGACGGAGCGACGAAGGGGCCCGGCAGCAGCGCCGCGCCTTGCTTCTCATCTGGATCCCATCTGTGTCATCTGTGGATGCCAGATCCCCATCTGTGCCATCTGTGGATGCCAGATCCCCATCTGTGTCATCTGAGGATACCTACCGGATCCCCATCTGTGTCATCTGTGGATACCGGATCCCCATCTGCGCCATCTGTGGACCCCGGATCCCCATCTGTGCCATCTGTGGTTCCTGCCTTTCTGCCTTCCCGCCTTCCTGCCTTCCCTGATCCCTCCCCCGTCCGCAAATATCGCCAGCAGCGCAGCGGCAGCGGCGATCGGCGCCTTCGGACCTGCGCGCAAGGGCATATTTCCACGTGGAAATGTTGCGCTGCAATGCGGATGCGTCGTGCGTCGGCGTGGAAATGCTGCGCTGCCATGCGGATGCGTCGTGCGTCGGCATGGAAATGTTGCGCTGCCATGCGGAAGAGCCGTGCGTCGGCGTGGAAACCTGATGCTGCAGCGCGGCCGCGCTGCGCGGGGGCGGCGGCGGGCGAGGCGCAGGAACACCGATGTCGCAGCGCCGGCATCGGCGCCGCGGTGGGCATGGGGATGGGGGAGCACTGACGGCGGACCGTCAGTGGCACGACCCCCACGACCCCCACGAGCCCCACGACCCTCGCGAATCACTCCGGCAGGCGGCGGCCGACGATCACGCGGTTCTCCGGGTCCTGCTGGACCGTGCGGTCCATGTTCAGCGAGGCAAGCTGCTGCCAGGCAAACGGCAGCTCGCGCTCGTGGCCGCGAAGCTGCGTGAAGGCGAAGTACTCCAGATCGGCCGGGACATCGGCGCTGGAGGCGGGCCAGGGCAGAATCGGGATCGGCTCGGCGTACCAGTAGACGAACTTGTGGTGCAGCGGCTCGAAGCTGATGAGCTGCGCGCCGGCCGGCAGGCTGTCGCGCACGGCGACCACCTGCGGGCCGATGGCCTCGGCCTTGTAGATGGTCGCGGCGAGGATCGGGCCGTTGAACCAGGCCGCGATGAACGCGGCAAAGCAGAAGACCGCGGCCATGACCTCGCGCGGCGCCTCGGCCCGGGCCCGGCGCAGGACGATCGCGCTGCCGATCAGCCCCACCGCCGCCACCGCGGCAGCGCCCGGCAGCGGAAGCTGGAGCATCTCGACCCACACCGGCGGCGCGGTGATGGCGGCCCAGATCGTGATCGCGATGTACGCGAGGCTCAGGCCGAGCATCGCGGCGCCCATGCAGCGCAGGTAGTCGCGCCAGAAGCGGCGGAGGCTTGTGGAGAAGTCATCGAGCAGGCAGCGATGGACCGCGATTCCCGCGACGGCCGACATCAGCGCGTACATGGGCATCACGTAGCGGTGATGGCCACCCTGGGCCAGCCAGACGGGCAGGAAGATGACCAGCATGCTCAGCAGCAGGAAGTCGAGGGCGCGGCGCTGGATGGGCTCCAGCTTGCGCCGGAAGCGCGGGTCCAGCAGCGGGATCAGCAGCGGCGACCAGGGGAGGGTCGCGATGAAGACCGCCGCGGGAAGCTCGAACAGGTGCTTGATGAACTCGACGGTTTCGAAGCCGAGCCGGCTGGAACCGGGTTCGAGCCAGGTGGACTTTGTGCCCACCCAGCCCTCGGCGAGATAGAACGGGACCTGCCAGATGGCGATGGCGCCGAAGTAGATCGCCAGCCCGGCGAAGTGCCGCCAGTTGAAGAGGATGGCCCAGTTGCGCTCGCGCAGCACGAGGTACAGGTAGATGGCGCCGAAGAAGGCGACCGGCGCCTGCGTGCCCTTGGCCAGCGCTGCCAGGGCGCCGAGCAGCATCGGGATGGCCCAGGCGCTCCAGAAGCGGCGGCCCTTGCCATCGCGCATGTAGCCGGCGTGCCATGTGAGCAGCGACGCCACCAGCAGCAGCACGAACAGCGAATCGGTCTCGATGCGCCGGCCGAGATCGAAGATGTGGCCCATGGTCGGGTAGCCGACGCCGGCGATGAGGCCGGCAACCTCGCCGAAGTACTTGCGCGTGTACCAGTAGAGCGTGAGCGCGGTCGCCAGCACGATGCCCAGCGCAACCGTGCGCACGGTCATCGGCGTCAGCGGGGCGATCCACTCCTGGATGATCGCGAACATCCAGTACTGCGCTGGCGGGCGGTCGAGGATCTCGACACCCTGCTGGGTGGCGCTGAGCCAGTCGCCGGTGGCACTCATCTCGATGCCGTGCTGGGCCCGGCAGGTCTCCTCGCCAACCAGCGGCAGGCGGGTGGGGAAGCTGTAGCCGGCGAGGATGACGAACAGGATCAGGAGTGGGCCCAGCAGCGCGCGCAGGGGCGATGGCGTTGCTCTGGCGGCAGGCTGGTGCGGCTCAGATGTGTCCATGACGCGTCCCCCACTTACTCCCGACATCAGTCACGGCTCGCCTCCGCCGCGGTGGCCGGGAAAGCCGAGGTAGCCGTAGCCGAAGCGCACGCGCCGGTCGGATTCGGGATCATCCGGAATCTTCATCGGCTCGCTGATGCGCTCGAAGGCAACGTCCCAGTCGGCCTTGTCGCTGCCGATGAGCAGGGCGGGACGGCCGCCGAGACGCTCCAGATCGGTGAGATCGGTGTCGGCCCAGTAGTCGTACTGCGTCTGGCGGCCGGCGCCGGGGAGCAGGGCGCTGGCGCAGTAGACGGTCGGGTGGCCCTCGAGGTAGAAGGCAAGCTGGCTGGCCAGGCCGTAGTGCGTGGCGATGATGAGCGGCTGGCGGCCGGTCTCGCGTTCGAGCTGCGCCAGCAGCGGCGCCACGCCCGCGGCCACGGTCCGGCCCTCGGTGATGCGCCCCATTGGGATCACGCCCGTCAGCCCGGGGATGCGGGCGAACCAGTCCGGGCGGGCCAGCCCGATCCCGGCGATGATGCCGATGACAACGGTCGCGTGCCAGAGGCCGCGCCACCAGTAGACCTTGGGGCCGCAGGTCTTCTCCCCGCGGCGGCGCCGGCGGGCGCCCTGCACGCCCGCGGCGGCCATGAACCCGGCGAGGGCCAGCAGCGTCACATGGCCCGCGACGGCCCAGTTGGCCTCGCCATCGGTGAAGAAGGTCACGGCGAAGTAGAACAGCAGGATCGGGGCAGCGCACCAGAGCAGGTACCTGCGGCCGATGAGGGCCTCGGGGCGGGCCGGGTCGCGCCAGGGATACAGCCCTTCGATGGCGAGCCCGAGCGCCGGGCCGATGAGCGCGAACTGGAGCCCGATGTACTGGAGCGTCCACAGGGGCGAATAGGGATTGGGCCTGCCGGGGGCCTGATCGCCGCCGGCGACGCCGAGATGGCCGAGCAGGTGGCGCATGGTGGGCCAGTCGTGCTGGATGTTCCACAGCGCCACCGGCATCATGAGCGCCAGCGCCAGGGCGCAGGCGGCGATGACCGCGCCGATGGGGCGCAGTGGCCGGCGCTGGACAAGGGCGAACAGGAGCAGGCCCGGCACGAGCAGGAGGATCGTGAACTTGAACAGGAAGCCGATGCCGATCGCAGCGCCGAGCAGCAGCCACGCGCTGGCGCTGCGACGCTCGATGGCGACCCAGCCGGCCCAGCAGGCGACCGCCCAGGCGGCGATGTAGGGGATGTCGATGGTCATCAGCACGCCGGCGCCGAGGAAGAAGGGGGCCGCCAGCAGGCAGACCGCGGCATAGACGCCAGCGCGGCTGGATCGCAGCGCGGCGGCGGCCAGGGCGCCGACGGCGATGGCGGCGATGGCGCAGGCGATGGCGGCCGGGGCCCGCACGCCGAACTCGGTGTCGCCGAAGAGCCGGGTGGACAGGGCGATCAGGTAGGCCACGCCGGGGCCCTTGGAGTAGTACGACAGCCCGAGGCGGCGGCCCCACTCCCAGTAGTGAGCCTCATCCTCGACCAGGGCGTAGGGGCTGAAGTACGCAAGGTAGATGAGCCGGCCGGCGGTGATGAGGCCGACGATCAGCAGCAGCCGCGGCCACAGCCGCCAGGGCCGCTGCCCATCAGCGCGGTGGAGGATCTGTTCGGCTGTGAGTCTTGGCCTGGCGGTCATCTCGCGACGCAGGGCTCCGGCTGGCTGAGAGTGGGCCAGAGCGTACGACTTTGCGGACAGTTCGGCCAACGGCCGGGCCGGCGCCCGGGGCCAGGAGTCTGCCCGGGATCGCAGGCCATCTCAGGGCGGCGGCCTGGGGCTCGGCGCCTGCGAGGTGGCAGCGCGCCGGATGGCCTCGGCGAGCGCCGCGACCTTCGGGTCATCCGGCTCCAGTTCCGCCAGCCGGCGCGCGTGCGGCCAGGCCCGCGCCGGCTCGCCGGACTCCATCAGCGCCATTGCGAGGGCGCGGAGGAGGTCGCGCTGGTTCGGATGGCGGCTGATGACATCCTCCCAGATCTCGATGGCGCGGGGCCGCTGGCCGGTCGAGTCGAGCGCTACCCCGTAGACATAGCCCAGATGCGGGTCGGCCGGCTCGAGCCGGGAGGCCGCGGCGAGTTCACCAAGCGCAGCGTCGCGCTGACCGGTGCGCACCAGCAGCAGCCCGAGGCTGAAGTGCAGCGGAGCGCTCTGCGGCGCTCTGGCCAGCCCCTCGCGCAGGATGCGCTCGCCCTCGGCGTCGCGCCCCAGGGCGCGGTACATGTCGGCCTGATTCACGTAGATGGGCACGAAGGAGCGATCGCGCCGGCGGGCCTCCTGGAAGCAGCGCTCGGCCTCGGGGATGTCGCCCTGACGGAAATGGAACCCGGCGAGATTCACCCAGTGCTCTGCACGGTCTGCGTTGAGCCGCTCGGCCGCGAGGTACTCCTCGAAGGCGGTCTGGAGCGCCTGCCGGTCCGCCCCTGCGACATCTTGGAGGCGGAAGTCCGACAGGGCTTCTGCCGCGGCGATGCGCACCCCATGGACGCGGTCGGTCAGCAGTGGCGACACAAGCTCCCATCGCATCTGCGGATCGACCGCGCGCAGCGCTTCGGCCGCGGCACGGCGCATGAGCGGATCCTCGGCGGCCAGCCCGGCCTCGATCGCCGGCAGCGACGCCGGCGAGAGCCAGCCGGCAAGCTCCTCGATGGCGGTGGCCCGGGCGATCGCGGGGGCATCGGTGTCCAGAGCAAGCTCGGCGAGCATGTCCCCGGCGCCGGCGGCCCCCTGGCGGGCCGCGTGGAACGTCAGGCCGTAGCTCTGGTGGCCGAGCTTGCGGTCGGCGCCGTACCACTTCTCGACCGCATCCAGCGACCACTGAGCTGTCTCCTCTGTGTGGCAGACGTTGCAGGCGTTGGGCGTTCCGATCGCGACCGAGAGATCGGGCCGGGGAATGCGGATGCTGTGATCGCGTCGCGGGTCGACCACCATGTAGGTGCGATTGGGCATGTGGCACTCGGCGCAGCTTGCGCCGTCCGTTCCCTTCTCGTGGAAGTGGTGGTCGGGCGTGTCGTAGATGTCGGGGGCGTGGCAGTTGGCGCACATGGTGTTGCCGGGAGCTCGGAGTTTGAGGTTGTGCGGCTCATGGCAGTCGCTGCACGTCACGCCGAAGTGATACATCCGGCTCTGGCGGAAGGAGCCGTAGACGAAGACCTCATCGCGGATCTGCCCATCGGGGAAGTAGTACCGCTCGCCGAGCAGTTGCACGCGGTGGGTCTCGGAGAGCGGCTCTGCGAACTCGTACTCCGCGGCGATCTGAGTCCGGCGCGAGTGGCAGCGGGCGCAGGACTCGACCTCCGAGGCGCCGCCGGCGGCAGCTTCGAGCACGGCGACCGGCGCCCCGGGATCCAGCCGCCACCGGCCGGCTCCGGCGAGGTCGATCACCAGCCCGTGATTCAGCGGATAGCCCCGCTCGCGCTGGCCATCGGTTGCCGCGGCGATGGCGGCGTGCCGGCTGGCGGGGCCGTGGCAGGCCTCGCAGGAGACGTTGACCTCCGACCAGGTCGTGTCGTACGTGTCGCTGGCGAGGTCGTAGCCCTTCTGGAGATTGGTCGAGTGGCACTCGGCGCAGGCGGAGTTCCAGGTATGGACCGGCGCGGCCCAGTGCAGTTCATCGCCCGGGGGCGTCTGCTCATCGGGGTACAGATGAAACCACCGCTGGCCGCCCTCGGCCTCGGGGCGCGTGTCCCACGCGATGGTGAACGCCTGGCGCCGCCCATCGGGCAGGGAGATCAGGTACTGCTGGAGGGGGATGGCGCCGAAGGTGTACTCGACCTCGTACTCCCGCTGCTGGCTGTCGGGGCCCTGCGTCTCGATCAGGTAGCGGCCCTCGCGCCGGAAGAAGCGTGTCGTGACACCCTGCCACGAGAAGGTGGCGTCGTTGAAGTCGCCGAGGACCGTGTCCTCGGTGGCCGGCTGCATGGCAAGATCATGGTGCGAGCCGCGCCAGGCGTCGTAGGCCTCGGCGTGACACTCGATGCAGGCGTCTGCGCCGATATAGGCAACCGGGGCCGAGAGGATGCCGGAGACGAACGGCGCTGCGCGCTGCCGGATCAGCACCGATCCCACGACCACAACGAGGTACAGGGCCGGCACGATCAGGATTGCGAGAAGCAGAACGCCCAGTTGGCGGCGGCCGGCAGGGGCGGGTGTGCGCACGTCCGTCGTCATGGGGCGGCGGTCAGAACCTCAAAGAGCCGTCGAACTGGCGTCGATCCTTGCATGGTACCCGCCACGCGGCCCCGGCTTCCGGACGGGCGCTGTTCGTACCGGAGCAACCGGCCCCCCGGGGCGAAGGCAACCTGCAGGATAGCCCCAACGGACCGGGCCCCGGAGGACGCTATCGCGACGGGGAGCGCAACAGAGGATTGCCAACGCCGCGCGGACTGGCGGCGCACCTAAAATGGCGCCCCTATGGCGATCGAATATCTGACGCCTGAACAGATCCGCACCTGGACCATCGAACAGAAGGACAGATGGTGGCTTGAGCGGGTCTGGAAGGGGGACATGCCGCAGTTGACCATCCGGTCGGCGATCACGGGCTTCATGCTCGGGGGCATTCTCAGCGCAACGAACCTGTACATCGGCGCCAAGACCGGGTGGACGCTGGGCGTGGGCCTGACGAGCGTGATCCTGGCGTTTGCCATGTTTCGGGTGATGGCGCGCATGGGGCTGGCGAAGGACTTCACGCTGCTCGAGAACAACTGCATGCAGTCGATCGCGACGGCGGCCGGCTACATGACCGGGCCGCTGATCTCGGGGCTGGCGGCGTACATGATGGTGACCAACCAGATCCTCCCGTGGCACCAGATGCTGCTGTTCAACGTGGTGCTGTCGCTGCTGGGGGTGCTGGTGGCGTTTCCGATGAAGCGGCGCTTCATCAACGATGAACAGGCGCCGTTCCCGGAAGGCGCCGCATGCGGCGTGGTGCTGGACACGTTGTACAGTTCCGCCGCGGCGGTCGGGCTGTTCAAGGCCCGGGTGCTGCTGTTCGTGGGACTCGTGACGGCCTTCCTGCGGTTCATCAGCGCCGAGGCTTCGCAGACGGCGGTGCAGGTGAAGCTGCTGGGGATGAACGCGGCCCACCACAATCCCGAGCGGATGGACACCTGGGTGTACTCGCTGGTTGCGAGAATCCGCGGCGTCTCAATCGACAAGATCGAGCACTTCCGCCTGCGCGGCGTGCCCATCGAGCAGATGGGGCTGGCCCCGGCGATGGACTTTGCCATGCTCGGCGCCGGCGGGCTGATGGGCATCCGCTCGACGATGAACATGATGGTCGGGATGGTCGTCGTGTGGATCGGGCTCGTGCCGTGGCTGATCTCGATCGGCGACATCACGCCGCGGACCGGCTCGGTGGCCGAGGCCACGGCGGTGTTCACGCGGGCCGACATCCTGAACAAATGGCCCCTGTGGCCGGGCGTGTGCATCGTGGTGCTGGCCTCGCTGGTGGCGTTCTTCGCCAAACCCAAGGTCATCGTGCAGGCGTTCACGGGGCTGCTGGGCAAGCGGCCGGAGTTGACCGAGACGGGCCGGCGCATGCGCGAGATCGAGCTGCCGCTGAAGGTCTCGATCATCGGCATTCCGATCGTGGGCGCCATCGGCGTATGGATGGCCCACGACTGGTTCGGCGTGAAGTGGTACTGGGGCGCCCTGTCGATCCCGCTGATCATCGCGCTGGCGCTGATCGCGGTGAGTTCCACAGCGCTGACGAGCATCACGCCCACGGGCGCCCTGTCGAAGATCACGCAACTCACCTTCGGCGTGCTGGACCGGGCCAACCCGGCGACCAATCTGATGACGGCCTGCATGACCACCGAGGTCGCGAGCAACTCGGCGAACCTGCTGATGGACATCAAGCCCGGGTACATGCTCGGCGCCAAGCCGCGCCAGCAGGCGATCGGGCACTGTATCGGGATCTGCGCCGGGGCGCTGGCCAGCACGCCGCTGTTCTACCTGCTGTTCCTGAACCAGTACGACGCCGGCGAGAACGTCGGCGACGTGCTGACGGCCGGCGAGTTCTCGTTCGTCGCCGCGGTGCAGTGGAAGGGCATCTCGGATGTGATCACCGGCGTGGTCAGCGGGCAGGGGCTGAGCATCCCGGCCTCGGCCCAGGTGGCGATGCTCGTCGGCTCGATCATCGCGATCGCCGGGGAGATCGTCCGCATCGTCAGCCGCAACCGCATCCCGATCTCGCCGGTGGCCCTGGGCCTGGGCGTAGTGCTGCCGCCGGAATCCACCGTGTGGATGTTCATGGGATCGGTGATGTTCTGGATCGCCGAGCGCCGGTACAAGGCGAGCAAGGAGAGCTTCGGCCATCGCTTCTGGATCGACACCCGCGAGCCGATCTGCGCCGGGCTCATCGCCGGGTGGTCGCTGATGGGGATCCTCGACATCCTCATCGGGATCGGCAACGAGAAGCTGTGGTAGCCATGGCCGGCGCACAACCTGCGGCGCCGCCCGCGGCCCCGGCCCCCGCCCCCCGGGGACAGGGTTGACCCCCCGCCGCCAGCTATCATCCGCCCATGAGAAGAGCAGCCGTCATCGCGGCCCTGCGCACGCCGGTCGGCAGGCATGGCGGCGCGCTGGCGAGCATTCGCCCCGATGACCTTGCCGCGCTGGTCATCCGGGCTGTCGTCGATCGCTCCGGGATCGACGCTGCGCTGATCGATGATGTGTACCTGGGCGCCGCCAATCAGGCAGGCGAGGATAATCGCAACGTCGCGCGCATGGCGGCGCTGCTGGCCGGGCTGCCGGAGACCATCCCCGGCGCCACGGTCAACCGGCTGTGCGCCTCGGGGCTCGAGGCCGTCAACATCGCCGCGCGGATGATCGAGGCGGGCAGTGGCGACGTGTTCATCGCCGGGGGCGTCGAGTCGATGAGCCGCGCGCCGTATGTGCTCAGCAAGGCCGATGCCCCGTTCGCCCGCAACCAGGAGCTGTTCGACACATCCATCGGCTGGCGGCTGGTGAACCGGCGGCTGGCGGCCATGTATCACCCGTACTCCATGGGCGAGACGGCTGAGAACGTCGCCCGGCGCTGCGGGATCGGCCGCGAGGATCAGGACCGGTTCGCCCTGGCGAGCCAGCAGAAGTGGGCGGCTGCGCACGAGCAGGGACGCTTCGACGCCGAGATCGTGCCGGTCGAGATCCCGCAGGCGCGCGGCGAGCCGATTGTCGTCCGCGTCGATGAGCATCCGCGGCCGGATACCACGCTGGAGAAGCTCGCCAGGCTCCGCCCGGTCTTCGCCAGCGACGGCGAGGGAACCGTGACGGCGGGCAACGCATCGGGCGTCAATGACGGGGCCGCGGCGCTGCTGCTCGTCGAGGCCGAGCGCGCTGCTGTGCTGGGCCTGGAGCCGATCGCCTATGTCGGCGCCGGCGCCGCGGCCGGCGTCGATCCGGCGTACATGGGGCTGGGGCCGGTCCCGGCGATCCGCAAGGTGATGGAGCGGTCCGGGCTGTCGCTCGACGACATCGACCTGATCGAACTGAACGAGGCCTTCGCCGCGCAGTCCATCGCGTGCATCCGCCAGCTCGGGCTGGATGAGTCGAAGCTCAATGTCAAGGGCGGGGCGATCGCCATCGGCCACCCGCTCGGCTGCAGCGGCGCGAGGCTCGCGACGACCCTCGTCCACGAGATGGTCCGGACCGGCGCCGGGCGCGGCCTTGCGTCGCTTTGCGTGGGCGTGGGGCAGGGGCTTGCGACCGTCTTCGAAGGGCGGTGACGGCGGCCGCTTATGGCATCGCGCTGATCTTCTCGAAGCCGGCCTCGAACGCCGCGACCAGGGCGTCGATCTCGGCCTCGGTCATCGGGGTCGAGAACGTTGCCGTGCAGGTGTTGATCAGGACGAAGCCGGCGCTGAACAGGTGGTCGAGCAGCGCCTTGAGGCGCGCGCTCTCCTCGGCCGTCATGTAGGCGTCGCGGAAGTTGCGCGGCGGGGCCGCCTTCATGTGCACGCGGAACATCGAGCCGCCGCCGGTGGCGCACGCCGCAGCGCCCGTGCGAGCAATCGCCTCGTCAATGCCTTGCATCGCCCGCGCCGTCAGCGCGTTGAGCCGGGCGATGGCGTCCGGACCGAACAGTTCCATCGCCGCCAGCCCGGCGCACATGCTGACAGGGTTGGCCGAGAAGGTGCCCGAGTGCGGATACACGAACCGGTCCGAACGCGGGTTCATGACATCCATGACCTCGGCCCGTCCGGCAATGGCCCCGACCGGGAAACCGCCGCCGATGATCTTGCCCAGAGCCGTCAGATCCGGCGCCAGGCCGTAGCGGTCCTGCAGCCCGCCGAACTCGGAGCGGAACGTGATGACCTCGTCGAGCACGAGCAGCGCCCCGTTTCGCTCGGTCCACTCGCGCAGAGCCTGTGCGAACTCGTCATCGGCCGGCTTGAGGCCGACGCGGTGCGGCATCAGATCGAGCAGCACGCACGCAAGCTCGTCGGCGTGCAGATCGAGAATCGCCAGGGCCCGCTCGATGTCGTTGAAGGGGATGACGACGACGTCGCGCAGGGCCGACTCGGGCACGCCGCGCACCAGCGGGACGCTGGCGGGCCGCTCCACGCTGCCCCAGGTCGCGGGACTCGGCGACTGGCTCACCTCGGCCCAGTCATACCCGCCGTGGTAGGCGCCTTCGACCTTCGCCACCTTTGGCCGGCCGGTGAAGGCGCGGGCCGCCTTGATCGACACCATCAGGGCCTCGGTGCCGGAGTTCACGAAGCGGAGCTTCTCGAAGCTCGGATTGCGGGCGCTGAGGTGCTCGGCGAAGACGACCTCGGCCTCCGTCGCCATCATGAAGGCCGTGCCGCGGGCGACCTGCTCGGTCACTGCGCGGACGATCTCGGGGCAGGCGTGCCCGTGGATCAGCGAGGCCATGTTGTTGGAGAAGTCGATTCGGCTGACGCCCTCGATGTCGATGATGCGGCAGCCCTCGCCGCGGGCCGCGTACAGCGGGTGCGGGTCGCGCAGCACGGTGTTGCGGCTGACGCCGCCGGGCATGACGTCGAGGCCGCGGGCGTAGAGATCGGCGCTGCGGGAGGTGGCGGTCTGGGTGATCATCTCATCTCACAGATTCATGTTCGAGCGCGCCGAGCACCGGCGCGCCCGTGCAGGCTCGGACGAAGTCGAGGTCGAGCCCCGGCGCCAGTTCGATGAGCCGGAACCCCTCCGGCGTGACGTCGATGACGGCCATGTCGGTGTAAATGCGATTCACCACAGCGCGCCCGGTGAGCGGGTAGGCGCAGCGATCGACGAGCTTCGGCTCGCCATCCTTGGTCCGGTGCTGCGTGATGACGTACACCTTCTTGACGCCGGCGCACAGGTCCATGGCGCCGCCGACGGCGGGGATGTCGTCGGCCGCCCCCGTGGACCAGTTGGCCAGGTCGCCGCAGCGGGACACCTGCATCGCGCCGAGCACGGACAGATCGATGTGCCCGCCTCGGATCATGGCGAAGCTGTCGGCGTGGTGGAAATACGACGCTCCCGGCAGGGCCGTGACCTGCCGCTTGCCGGCGTTGATGAGTTCCGGGTCGCCCTGACCCGCCGCCGGCGCCGGCCCCATGCCGAGCAGCCCGTTCTCGGTGTGGTAGATCAGCGTGCGGTCCTCGGGCACGAAGCGGGCGACCAGTTCGGGGATGCCGATGCCGAGATTGACGTACCAGCCGTCCGGGATGTCCCGGGCCAGCCGCCCCGCCATCTGTTCGCGCGTCCATCCGGCGGGCGGCTGGCTCATGGATAGCTCTCCCCGGCGGCCACCAGTTCGGACTCGTGCGCGGGGCGTCTGACCTCGACGACACGGTGGATGAAGATGCCCGGGGTCACGACCACCTCCGGATCGATCTGGCCGGGCTCGACGACCTCGCCGGCCTGAACGATGGCGACATCGCTGGCCATCGCCATCAGCGGCCCGAAATTGCGGGCCGTCTTGTTGTACACCACGTTCCCGTGCGCATCGGCGGCCCGCCCCTTGATGAGGGCGAAGTCGGCCCGCAGCCCGCGCTCCAGCAGGTACTGGCGCCCATCGAAGTCGCGGCACTCCTTGCCCTCGGCCAGCGGGGTGCCCACAGCCGTAGGCGTGTAGAACGCCGGGATGCCGGCGCCCCCGGCGCGGATCCGCTCGGCGAGGGTGCCCTGCGGCACGAGTTCCAGCTTGATGCGCCCGCGCCGGTACAGGTCGGGGAAGACGGTCGAGTTGGCGGTCTTCGGGAACGAGCAGATCACCTTCGCCACGCGCCCGGTCCTGATCAGGGCCGCGAGCCCGACCTCGCCGCTGCCGGCGTTGTTGCTGACGACAGTCAGGCCCTTGGCGCCCTGGTCGATGAGCGCGTGGATCAACTCGATCGGGCTTCCGGCCTCGCCGAAGCCGCCGATCATGACCGTGGCCCCGTCGAAGACGTCCGCCACCGCGTCCGCCGGCGTCGAGAACCGTTTGTCGATCATCCGACGACCTGCGCCTGCGCCGCCTCGAACTTCCTGGTCTTCACCCGCGAGTAGTCGTACAGCCCCGCCTCGTCGAACAGCACGCGGTCCTCGTACCCGTCGAACCAGACCGCTTTCGGGTTGCGCCCGACGATGCAGACCTTGCCGCGGTCCCCGGCCCTGCCGGCGTTGCGGAGGATCTTGAAGATCACCACGCCGTTCTCGCTGCCGGCCAGCCCCGGGATGGGCTGATTGGTCACGGCGTTGACCTCGGTCTTGCCCTTGTAGTGGGTGATCGACAGTCGGGCGTGGGTCTCGATGCCCGAGAGGCCCTTCTGCGACTCGTTGAGAATGTTCCAGGCCCGCTCGATGGGGATGTTGAACGCCCGGTACGCCACGATGTCGCGCCCGCAGAAGAAGTAGTGATTCTCGCCTCCGGCCCGCTTGAACTCGCGCTGCAGGATGCGAAGGGCGTTCGGATCGTCGTTGATGCCCTTGATGATCGGCGCCTGGTTCTCGACGGTCAGCCAGCCCCGGGAGACCAGATCGCGCATTGCCCGGCCGGTATCCGGCACCCACTGCACAAAGCCCTGCCCGTCGCGGACGTACTCGCCATCATCATCCTTCGCCAGGATCTCGTCGGGGTGCTCGAAGTGCAGCACCATGTGCAGCCCGACCTGCGGGTAGATCTCGTGGAAGCGGTCGAGCATGGAGAGGAACGCGCCGTCGAACCGGCGCGGGTAGAACGCCATCTCCTTGGTGCCGATGCGGATCGACTCCACGCCGGCCTCCGCCAGCGCCGCCAGCCACGCGGCGATCTTGGCGTTGTTCAGCACCATCGGGTCGCCGCCGGAGAGCAGGATCTCCCGCAGTTTCTCGCGCCCGGTCTCCGGGTGCACGCCGCCGTTGGCCGCGACGATCTCGTTGTGGGCGCGGATGTAGGGGATGATCTCGGGGATCTTCGCAAGGCCCTTCTTCGCGACCGTCCCGTCGTGCCGCTCGATCTCCTTGCGGGCAATCAGCTCCTCGCGATAGCAGAAGCGGCAGTGGGCCGAGCAGGTCGAGACCACGTACATCAGACCCATCTCGTACTTGTGCAGCAGGCCCTCGACCGGGCTGTAGTCCATCTGGTTGCCCGGATCCTCCGAGCCGGCGAGATCCTGCGTCTCGTCCGGGCTCGCCTTCACGATCCGCTGGATCGCCGCGCTTCGGCGCGCCAGCTCGTAGTAGTGGCGCGTGATCTTGACGGGCATGCGCTTCTCGACATCCCGCTCGGTCCCCTTCAGCACGCGCAACTGCACGACCTCGTCGTCGGAGTAGAAGTCGTGCATGTCCGCGGGCGCCTTGTCGGAGAAGAACGGCGCCAGACCACTGATGATCTCGCGCTTGTACGGGGGATCCTCGACGCCGGCCACGAAGTCGCGTTCACGTTCTGTTTGGGTATAGCCATTGGACTGCGTCATAGGAAACTCCATCGACGGAAGCGGCAGCGGTCTGTAACCGATTGTACACTAGCCGACGTCGACTGCAACAAAATGACCATGCCGGCCCCGCCCCAGTCCATCCACGATCGCATCGCGTCGGTCAGCGAGCGGCTGACGCCGACCGAACGGCGCATCGCACGGGAGGTCCTGGGGGATCCCACCCTGCTGGCGTTCGGGACCGTTTCGGACCTGGCCGCCCGCGTCGGCGCCAGCCGCCCCTCCATCGTGCGGTTCGCGACCAAGCTCGGCTTTGGCGGCTATACGGACCTGCAGCGCTGGGTCCGGGTCGGGGTCCGCCACCAGCTCTCCAGACCCGCCGAGCGGATCCGTCATCAGAAGGAGAGCGGCGCCCGGGTGCGCCAGGTGATGGAGCAGGCGATCCACGATGCGCTGCACGCGCTCGATGCGCCCCGCCTGCGGGAGCTTGCCGCGCCGCTCACAGCCGCCCGGCGCATCTGGATCCTCTCCGGCGAGACGTCGCGGGCCGGCGCGCACGTGCTGCACAGCGGCCTGGCGATGGTCCGTGCCGATGTGCGCCTGGTCGAGGAGCACGACCTCGGGCGCGACCTCAGCAGCGCAACAGCGCAGGACGCCGCCGTCGTGTTCGATTTCGCCCGCTACCGGCGCACCGCGGTGAGCGGCGCCAGGGCGCTGGCCGACCTCGGCGTGACGCTGATCGCGATCACCGACGGGCCGCTCTCTCCCCTCGCCTCACTTACCGATAGCTGGTGCAAGTTGAATGTTCCTGCGATCGGCCCGTTCGACAGTTCGCTGCCGGCGGTGGCCGCGGCGGAACTGCTCGTGCACGAGGTCGTCCGGCAGCTCGGGCCCGACGCCCGGGAGCAGATCGACCGTCTCGAGCGCCTCTGGATCGCCACCGAGACATTCCTGGATGAAGGGAAGTGACCGGCGCGCTGGGGGCCGCCCGGCCCGGGCGATCGGAAGTGGAGCGGACCGGACTTGAACCGGCAACTTCCAGCTTGCAAAGCTGGCGCTCTGCCAATTGAGCTACCGCCCCGCGGCTATCGGGCCTTGCAAGACCGACACCGGCCCAGATGGTAGCCGCCGGCGTTTCCGAGAACCGGCCGGGCACGGCCGGCGAGGCCCGGGCGCCGCCTGCGGCTGGTCCGGCGGGTCTGCCGGTACGATGAACAAGTCGATGCGCGCGCAGTGGCGGCAATCAGGGCTGTGGTGTGCGCTGCTGGCGCTGGGGCTGGCAGTCGCGAGCGCGCCGGGCCCCCGAGCCGCGGCGAGCCCGGCCCGTCCCTGGGCTGAGCCGAGCCTGGAGCAGGCTCGGGCCCTGATCGTGGCGGCCCGGGCGGAGGCCAACGCCGGCAACTGGGCCAGCGCGGATCGGGCCCTGCGGATCGCATGGCGGGCCCCGGAGATGCGCCGCCTCGCCGCGGCGGCGCTGTGGGACCTGCATCAGCGGCCCGGCTTTGCGCTGCCGGTCGACGAGGAAGCCGTCTCGGAAGCGGCGGCGCGGCTCGGGCCACGGTACCAGCGCTTCCAGACCCCCCACTTCGTCATCTTGACCGACGCCGACATGCGCTGGAGCAGATCACGGGCGACGATCCTGGAACAGACGCGCCGGCAGTTCTACGACGCCATGGGCCAGATCGGCTATCCCGCCGCGCCGCACCCGCACAAGCTGCTCTGCATCCTGATGCGCGAGCACGACCAGTTCCGGACCTTCGCGGCGAACGAGGATGGACACGTCGCGGACTGGTCGGCCGGGTACTACAGCACGCGGGCCAACCGCGTGGTGTTCTACAACGACGACTCCTCGCCGGCCCTGCGCGATGCCATGCGCATGCTGGACGCCCATCAGCAGCGCGTCCGGCAACTGCGCGACCAGGCGACCAGCCTGATGCGCAGCGGCCGGGCCGCCGATGCCCAGCGCCGCAGCGCCGCGGCTGATGATCTTGAACGGCAGGTCATCACCGAGCGATCGCGCCTGCGGGCCGAGGCCGAGCAGTTCGCGGTCGCCAAGACCATCCACGAGGCGGTGCATCTGCTCAGCTTCAACTCCGGGGTGCAACTGCCCTCGCGCCAGTACCCGTTGTGGCTCTCGGAGGGGCTGGCGTGCGCCTTCGAGGCGCCCACTACGCAGATCGCGTTCGGGCCGCGCCGCCCGAGCCCGGGGCGCGAGCAGCAGCTTGTGGCCCTGTACCGGGAGCAACTGGACCTGCCGATGGACCGCGTGCTGAGGGCGGTCGAGGCCCCCGCCGAGGCGCGGGCCGCAACCGACGCCATGTACGCCCAGAGCTTCGCGATGGTCGAATATCTCTACGTCGAGCGGCCCGAGGCGCTGGTCGAGATCCTGCTCGATCTCGCCGACGGGCCCGATGGGGCGCTGGATGTCGCCGCGCACGGCGAACTGCTGGAACGGCTGGTCGGCGATCCGGCCGATCTCGCCACCGTGCTGCGGCGGCGCTGGCTGCGGTGAGCGGCCCGGCTACCCTCCGAGCAACCTCAGCCGAGGAGAACTGCATGATCCAGATCCGAACCCGTCTGCTCCTGAGCATCCTCGCCGCCGGCGCCGGAGCCGCCTCCGCCGCGGCTCAGGACGCCCCCCCGCTGGAGGCCCAAACCGGCCCGGACTTCCCGCTGTGGGACTACCGCATCAGCGCCGACGGCTACGCCACCACCGACAGCGGCTTCGCCGACGGCTCCGGGCAGATGCGCCGGGCGGTCATCGGCGGCGAGTTCGGCACGACCATCACGCTGGCGCCGACGTTCCAACTGCTGCTGGACGCCCGCGCCGAGCTGCGCGACTACGAGTTCTCCGGGGCCACGGAATTCGATCCGGTCAACGGGGCGCCCTTCGAGTCGCTGTACCGGACCTACCTGGAGGGCCTGGCGCTCATCGAGGTGGATGACCGATGGCAACTGGCGTTCGGAACGCGTCTGGCCAGCCAGGGTGAGACGGACGCCGACTTCAACGACACCCTGACAGCGCGCGTCTACGCGGGGCCCATCTACACCGTCAACGAGAACCTGACGCTGGGCCTGGGCATCCTGGTGCAGAGCCGGCTGGAGGACAATCCGTACGTGCTACCGGCGCCGTACCTGGAGTATCAGTTTCAGTCGCGCCCGGCGTACACCCTGCGCCTGCGCCCGTTCGAGGGGATCGACCTGCGCTACGAGCCCTCGGAGACCTACGCCCTCGCCTTCGAATTCGACTGGGAGTACAACGAGTTCCGGCTGTCGGATGATGGCTTTGCAGCCGATGGCGTCTACCGGGAGACCTCGCTGCGCCTCGGCGTCGAGGGACAGTGGCGCCCGAATCCGAATCTCGACCTCACCGCCGGGATCGGTTCGTTCATCTGGCAGGATGTCGAACTGCTCGATGCCGGCGGCGGCGATCTGACCGAAGACAGCATCACGCCCAACGCCTACCTGAGCCTGGGCATCGAGTACCGTTTCTGAGCTGTCCGGCCGCATCGGGTCGCATCCCGCGTCGGGCAGCCAGCGCCGGCGCGGGGCGGGCCTGTGCTCATGGGCAGCCCGCCGCGAAGGCGTCCTGGAAGCAGAGGAAGTCGAGCACGGCGAGCGATCCGTCCCCGTCGCAGTCGGCTGCGCCGAGGTCGCCTGCCGCGTAGGCGTTGAGGAAGCAGAGGTAGTCGAAGAAGGTGGTCGAGCCGTCGGCGTCGCAGTCGGCGATGGCGCAGGCAGGGCTGACGCCGTAGTAGCGGATCGAGCCGAGCGATCCGTCACCGAATGCGCCCGTCACCCACAGCGAGTCGGTTACCGATTCGCCGCCCATGCTCAGGAACTGCTTCAGGCCCGAGGCGCTGATCGGGTCCGCGGGCGGATCGATCGGGATCCAGCGGGCCCCATCCCACCACGCCAGATCACACTGCACGCCGCCGATCGAGAACGTCCCTTCTGCGCCGGCGAGCAGCCTCGGGCCATCCCCGAAATCG
>JBICIE010000119.1:0-7808 GCA_043101635.1 Phycisphaerales bacterium JB039
CGTGTGCTCTTCCGATCTCTGGATCGAGAGATCCCGAGCCAGACGCTCCCGGACTTCCCGGAGGTTGTCCACCCCGACGATGCGGCGGCGTCACCGGCGCCGGGCCGCTGAGCAGGTCCCGGTCCGGCCCGATGTTGGACGCCGCGTCGCCGGAGGGGTCAGTCGCTGCGCAAAGCCTTGGAGTGCCTGCACTTATATCGCCGACGGCGCCCGCCCACACCCGACAGCGGTACCGGCGCCACCTCCCGGGCAACTTGCTGTACACTCGGGACGGCCCGTTCTCTTGCCGCGAGGAAGCACCGCTTATGGCAGTTTCGACGAACCGGATCGTGGCGTTCGCCTGCTCGGTGGCAGTTGTCGTCGCCACCATCGGGCAGGCCGCGCGGGGGCAGGCCGAGCCCATACCCGGCGAATGGCTCTTCCCGGACATCCCCGACGAGCTGAGCGGGCTGGTGGGCAAGCCGGCGCCGAAGCTGGAGCTGGCCGAGTGGATCGGCGACGAGGTGAGCCTGGAGGCCTCGAGGGGCAAGGTCGTCGTCATCGACTTCTGGGCCACGTGGTGCGGCCCCTGCATGGCCGCGATCCCGAAGAACGTCGCCCTCGTGGACAAGTACAAGGCCGATGGCCTCGTCTTCCTCGGCGTGCACGACGCCAGCAACGGATGGGACAGCGCCCAGCAGGTGGTGGATGACAAGAAGATCAACTATCCGGTGGCCAAGGACGCCGAGGGCGGGGTTTCCGCCAGGGCGTTCAACCTGGCGTTCTGGCCCACCTACATCGTGGTGGATCGCGCGGGGATCGTCCGCGGGGCGGGCCTGGTCCCCGATCGCGTCGAAGACGCTGTCAAGCTGCTGCTGGCCGAGCCCCCGCCGCCCGGGCTCGCCGCCGCGGAAGATCCGGGCGGGCTGGCGCCCGAGTTCTACTTCGCGGGCGACCGGAGGCCGGCGTCGCTGCGAGCTGTCGAGGGCAAGCCCGCGCCGCCGCTCGAGGCCGATCAGTGGCGGCAAGCCCCGCTGGCGCCGGCGGATCTCGCCGGGCGGGTGCTGGTGCTGCACTTCCTCTCCAGCGGCAACGGGGTCGCGATGCGCCAGGCTGAGGCGCTGGCGGAGGTGGAGCGCCAGATCGGGTCGCAGGGCGTCGTCATCATCGGCGTGTGCCCGCCGGGCGACGACTGGGACAGCCTCGCTGCGCGGGCCGAGGATGGCAAGCTGCCCAGCCGGCTCTGCCGCGATGTCGAGGCCGAGGGCGACGGGCCGCCCATCGGCGCCACCGCCGCGGCCTACGGCGTGCGCTACGCGCCGGCGACGATCGTGATCGACCGCGCCGGGATCGTGCGCGCTGCCGGTGTGCGCCCGGAGAAGGTCACGGACCTTGCCAGCACCCTTCTGGCTGAGACGATCGCGCCCGCCGGCGCAGATGCGCACCCATCCGGCGACCAGTGACGAGATTCGCCCGGCCCGGAACCGGCCGCCACTGCATTCGGACATCTGCATCGGAGACTGCGCCTTGACGACCGTGACCACGCCGCCCCCCGCCGCCCCGCCCTCCGGCGAACTGTGCGCGTTTGCCGAGACTGTCCGCACCCATGTCGCCAGGACGGTCGTCGGCCAGCAGGTCGTGGTGGAGCGCATCCTGATCGCCCTGCTGACGGGCGGGCACCTGCTGCTGGAGGGTGTGCCGGGGATCGCCAAGACGCTGCTGGTGCAGTCGCTGGCCCGCGCGGTGCACCTGAAGTTTGCGCGGGTGCAGTTCACGATCGACCTGCTGCCTTCCGACATCGTCGGCTCGGAGATCCTCGACCAGAAGACGGGGGAGTTTCGCATCCACCGGGGACCGATCTTCACCAACCTGCTGCTGGCCGACGAGATCAACCGGGCCTCGCCCAAGGTGCAGTCGGCCCTGCTGGAGGCGATGCAGGAGCGGCGGGTATCGATCGGCCAGACGACGCACGATCTGCCAGCGCCGTTTCTGGTGATTGCCACGCAGAATCCGGTCGAGCAGTCGGGCACGTTCGAACGGCCCGAGGCCCAGCTTGACCGCTTCATGCTTCGTCACCGGCTGACCTATCCCTCGCAGGAGGATGAGGCCGAGGTGGTCCGCCGGCAGCTTGCGCTCAAGCTCAAGCGGCAGGGCGACGGCGCCATCCCCATGACCGCCTTCGACGCGATCGAGGACACCGCTCGCCTGCACGTGCGCGACCTGACCGAGGCCATGGCCCAGGTGCAGCAGGTGCACGTCAGCGACGTATTCATCCGCGACTGTGTGGAACTGGTGAACCTGACGCGCACCCACAAGGATGTCGAACTGGGCTGCAGCCCGCGGGCCGGGCTGGCGCTGGTGCAGGCGTCGCGGGCCCGTGCGTTCATCTACGGGCGCCAGTACACCATCCCGGAAGACTTCTTCGCGTTGGCGGAGGATGTGATCCTGCACCGCATGCGCCTGACCTACGAGGCGCTGGCCGCTGGGCGGCGCCAGCAGGATGTCCTGGAAGAACTGCTGCGGACGCTGACGTGACGCCCGCCGCCGCGACCAGCGCGACACGGGCCGAGGCGGCGCTCGGCCCGCCGGACGAACTCGCCCACGGCGACTTCGAGATGGTGGTGCGCCGCCTGGCCGATGACCTCGCCTTCGGCACCGACCTGTCGCTGTTCGTCGGCTCCGGCCTGGAGTACGCCCAGTCGCGCCCGTACGAACCGGGTGATCCGGTCAAGCAGATCGACTGGCGCATCACCGCGCGCCTGAACCGGGCGTACGTCAAGGACTACGAGACGCTCAAGCGCACGAGCATCTACCTCGTGGTGGACACGTCCGCGTCGATGGGCGTCGGTTCGACGCGCCTCACCAAGCACGATCTTGCGGTGTGGATCGCCTCGGCGGTGGGCCTGGTCGGCCAGCGGCGCCTGAGCCCGGTGGCGGTGATCGGCGGCGGCGAGCGCCAGACGCGCCTGCTGCCGAGCCTGCGCCGCAGCGACCTGTGGCAGGCCATCGAGCCGCTGCGCACCGGAAGCCTCAGCGAGCGCACGCGCCTGGCCGAGCGGCTCACCCTGCTGGATGTCCGGGCGGACCGGCGCAGCCTCGTCATGGTCATCAGCGATTTGCACGACCCCGACGCCATGGGCGCCCTGCGCCACATGGCCCAGAAGCACGACTGTGTCGCGATTCACCTGACCGACCCGGCCGAAGCGGGGCGCCTGGGCGCGGGCTTCTACCTCGGCCAGGAGGCCGAGACCGGGCACACCTTCCTGGCCCACGGGCGCCAGCGCTGGAACGAGGCGGCCCGAATCGAAGATGAGCTGATTCGAAGCGGCGTCAGCGCGCTGCGTTTGCGGACGGATGAGCCGTTCGTGGCGCCGCTGCGCCACTTCCTGACGGCCCGGGCGGCCAGCATGCGGGGGCGCAGATGATCGCGGCGCCGGCCATCGCCATCGTGGCTGCGCTCGGCGCCCAGGATGCCGAGCCGATGGCCATCGCGGTCCGCGGCATCGCCGGCGCAGTCGAGTTCGAGCTTGCAGGCGAGCCGCTGCGGGCAAAGCCCGCGCTTTCGGTGACAGCGCCGATGGTCGTGCGCATCGTGGACGCCAGCGCCATCGGCGAAGGCTCGACCCGCTACCGCGTCGCCTTCATCGGCACGGTGGCCGGCGACTACGACCTCCGCGACCTGCTGGAGCGCCAGGACGGCTCCGCGCTCGATGGCCAGCCTCTGATGGTGCGCGTGGTCTCGCAGTTGCCGCCGGATCATGGGACGGATCTGTTCAGCGAGTCGAGCGCCCCGCCCATGACGCCCAGCCGCTACCGCGCCGCGATGATCGCGCTCGGCGCCGCGTGGGTCGCGATCCCGGTGATCTACCTCGGCGTGCGGATCGCGCGCCGCCGGCCCCCGGCGCCGCCGGCGCCCCAGGCGCCCGCGCCAACGCTCGCCGAGCAGCTTCGCCCGCTGGTCGAGTCGGCGATGGCGGGCACGCTCGCCGTCGAGGGTCGCGGCCGGCTCGAACTGCTGCTCTACATGCACTGGCGCCGGCGGCTTGATCTGGAAGGGCCGCAGGCGCAGGCCGTGGCGACGCTGCGCCGCCATCCGGAAGCGGGGCGCCTGCTGCGCGCTGTCGAAGCCTGGCTTCACGCCCGGCCCGATGGCGCCGCCCGGCCTCAGGACGATGTCGCGGCGCTGCTGGCGCCGTACCGCGCCGCGCCCGCGATCGCCGAAGCCGATGCGGAGGCGCGCCCGTGACCTTCACCCATCCATGGGCCCTGCTGCTCTTGGCGATCCCCGTGCTGCTGATCGTTGCGCCCCCGGCGCGGTCCTTCGGCCTGGCGCTGCCGTTCGATCACCACCCGCACCGCCGGCGCCGGTGGCTCCGCTGGGCGCTGGGGGCGTTCGACCGCGTGCCGGCGCTCGTGCTCGCTGCCGCGCTGCTCATGCTGGCCGGGCCGCAGATGCTCAAGCAGCCGCGCCAGACGCGCCTGCTCACCAACATCCAGTTCGCCGTGGACGTCTCCGGCAGCATGGCGTGGGAGAACCGCTACGAGAACGCGCGGGAGGCCATCGAGGAGTTCGTCAGGCCGCGCGAGGGCGACGCCTTCGGCCTCACACTCTTCGGGTCGCACCAGATCCGCTGGGTCCCGCTGACGACCGATCTCAATGCGATTCTCAACGCGCTGCCGTTTGCCAATCCGGAGAACCAGCCGATCCACATGTCCGGCACGCGCATCGGCGCGGCCCTGCGATTCTGCCGCGACAACATGACGCAGGAGGCCGAACGCGGCGATCGCCTCATCATCCTGGTTTCCGACGGCGTCAGCTCCGACCTGGGTGACGGCTTTGCCGAGGCGGACTACGCCGAGGAACTCACCGACGCCCAGATCACCCTGTTCCACATCCACGTCGGCAACGATGACATCCCGCAGGAGGTGGTGGACATCGCCACGCAGACCGGCGGCCAGGCGTTCGCAGCGCGTGATGCTGCGAGCATCCGCAAGGTCTTCCAGCACATCGACCGCATGCGCCCGGCGCAGTTTGCCCCAGGTGGGACGGTGCCCATGGATCACTACTGGCCGTTCGCGGTCGCGGCGCTCTCGGCGCTGGGGCTGCACCTGGCGGGCCTGCTCACCCTGAGGCACACGCCATGGTAACGCCGGCGCTCATCGCGATCGGCGCATTTGCCATCTGCGCGCTGGCCGAATGGCTGCACGCCCGGCGCATCGGGCGCGTGGCCCGGCTCGCGTTCGGCCCCGCCCAGCGCCCGGCCCGCTGGGCGCTGGCGGCGCCCCACCTGCGGGTCGTTGCGGCAACCGCCACCGCCTGGGGCGCAGCCACCCTGCTCGTCTACGACCCAGTCGAGCGCAACGAGCGGCCGGCGCGCGAGGCCTCCAGGCATCTGCTGGTCTGCCTGGATGTCTCCCCCAGCATGATGCTCGAGGACGCTGGCCCCGGGCCCGACCGCGTCAGCCGCGCCCAGTGGGCCGGCCGGCTCGTGCAGGGCATCCTCGATCGGATCGACACCGAGACGACCCGCGTCACGCTCTTTGCGTTCTACACCGACGCCCTCCCCGTGGTCCAGGAGACCTTCGACAAGGAAGTGATCCGCAACGCGCTCGACGGGCTGCCGATGTACGTGGCCTTCGAGCCCGGCCCGACCGACATGCACACGGGCGTCTCCAAGACCCTCGATCACGCCCGCATCTGGCCCCGCAAGAGCGCCATGCTGGTGGTGGTCAGCGATGGCGATTCCTCCGCGGGCAAGGCCCCGATCAGCCGGCCGGATGCCATCGCCGACGCCATCGTGATCGGCGTGGGCGACCCCTACCGGTCCACCATCATCAACGGGCACGCCTCCAGGCAGGATTCCGGCTCCTTGAAGCAACTTGCGGCCAGGCTCGGGGGTCTGTACCATGATGGCAATGAGAAGCACCTGCCCAGCCGGGTGCTCGATGGCCTCTCGCTGACCAGCCCGCGGGCTTCCGAGGCGGTGAGCCTGCGGGACGCGGCGCTGGTGGCGGTCGGGGCGGGATCGGGACTGCTGGCCCTCCTCGGGCCGATGCTGATACTGCTTGGACGTCCGGCGCCGTACCGCCGGGCGAGGTCCCAGGTCGCGCGACGGGCCAAGGGCGGGCCCGGTCGACTGCGGCGACAGGCCACCACGCTGCGCCCTGCGGAGGCATGACCATGAACCTGAGCAAGTTGGCCTGGGCGGCCTGGGCGATTGCGCCGGTGGGCGCTCTGGCGTTCCACTACGGCCCCGGGCAGGCCATCTACCAGAGCGATATCGCCGCATCCCTGCAGCGCAGCGCCGAGGCACTCGAGCAGGACGCGCGCGCTGCCCAGGAGCGGGCCCACGCGGCCCACATCGCCGCGATCGAGGCCCGCCAGCGGGCCTTCGTGCTCGAGACGCCCGAGGCGGCGTCCGAGGTCGCCGCGGCGACGGCGGCCGAGTCGGCGGCGTTTGCCGAAGCCAGCGCCGTGTGGAAGCGCGTCGCCCAGGCGTTCGGTCACATCCACGAGGTTGCGGTCGACGCCTCCGACGAGACGCTCCGTCAGGTGCGATGGTCGCGCAGTCGGGCACTGGTGCGGTCCGGCGAGATCTGGGAGGGCATTGGCGAACTGGAGTCCGTGCTGGCCGAGGCCGAGGAGGCCGAGGGTCGCGACAGCGAGATGGCGCTGGCTGCGCGCCAGGAGCTGGCGACAGCCCATTACTACGGCGCCCGCCTGCTGCGTCTCGCCGGCGAGCCGGAGGACGAGTGGCTGGAGGATTCCGGCCGGGCCCGCCAGCACTTCCGCTACCTCGCCGAGCGGGCTCGGGCCGCCGGCATGCCGCAGAGCGTTGTCGAGAATCACGAGCGCGATGTCGAGCTGGTGCTCAACCTCGAGCAGGCGGCCCTGTATGAGATCGAGGGCCGCCCCCTTCCGAAGGACTCGCCAAGCCGGTGCATGGGCAATCGGCCGAACAACAACAAGGGCAAGCGGAAGCAGCCGCCGCAGAATCGCGACGGGCGCGGCGCCGGCGGCGCCGAGGAGATCTGGTCGGGTTGGTGATCTGCACAGCGTCGTGGGGGGAAGTCTGAGGGTGAGCATGCGCACGAAAAGGCCCTGGTTTCCCGCCGCGCTGGCGGCAGTTCTTGCCTCAATCAGCCTCGTGAGCGGCGCTCTGGCGCAGGGGCAGGTCACGCCCGCACGGCGGCTCGGGGTGGTCAGTTCACAGCCGGCAGCCGCCGCCCAGCCCGCCGCGGCCCAGCCAGTGGCGGCGCCCGCTGCGCCCCTTCCCGCGGCCAGCGCCAGCAGCGAGTTCTCGCCCGAAGAGGTCCAGCGCCTGACCGCGACCTACAACGCGTTGACGCCGGACGAACAGGCGGAGATGATCGCCTACTACGCCGACATGGGCGTGGACCTGCTGGTTGCGCTCGGTCTCAAGCCCGGGCAGGTGGTGATGGCGCTTCCGCTGCCGGACGCCGTGCGCATGCTGAGCTTCGCGCGCCAGCCCGCCGCGGTGCTGGCAGCGCGATCAAAGCTCGGCTTCGGCGATGGCGAGATGCCGGAGACCTCCGACACCGCCGCGCTCGCCGAGTGGCTGCACACGCGCGTGCTGGCCGGCGAGTGGAGCGCCCTCGCCGAACTGTTCGCGAAGATCCCCGCCCACGAGGCCACCGACATCTACTCCCACATCCTGCGATCGACCAACGAGGGCGGCGGCGGCCTGCTTCCCGAGGAAGTGCTCACCCTCGGCGACGCCTGCCCAGGTGAGATCGCGGACTGGCAGCTTGATGTCCTGGCGCAGTTGCTCAAGAGCGCTGCCAGCCGCTACGGCGCCGGTCCCTTC
>JBICIE010000120.1:0-4727 GCA_043101635.1 Phycisphaerales bacterium JB039
TGAAGTCCCGGCTCATCTGCATCAGGATCCCGTCGGCCCACCGCTTGATCTGCCGCAGCGGGTGATCCTGCGGGACCACCTGCTCTAGATCGAACGCCACGAACATCGTCTGCTGCCGCTCCACCCGTCCACGCATCGAAGGCCTCCATGCCAATGGTTCTACCATACACGCCCGGTCAGGATGAGTTCCTTAGCGGCCTGCTAGCGAACTGGGCCGTCAAGCGAGGACGAGCCCGCAGCAACGAACTCCGCGTCGTCCCGGCGCTGGATGAACGCAAGGACCGCCGGCGCATCCGCCGGCCGCTCACCGATGACGAATTGTCGCGGCTGCTGGCGGTCGCCGAGGCCCGTGGGCGGAAGGCCTGGTACCTCGCCGCCGTCCTGGCCGGTCTGCGTAAGAGCGATCTCCAGCGGCTCATGTGGGCTGACATCGACTTCGACGCCATGGTAATCACCATCGCCACGGGCAAGGCCAGGCGCCTCGACCACCTCCCGCTGCATCCCGAACTGGCCGAGGAACTGCAGCGTCTTCGCGACGAGCGCCAGCCCGGGCCGCGCTCGCGGGTGTTCCCCACGACAGTGACCGACCAAACCCGCCTGCGCTACTTCCTCCGGGCCGGCATCGCCCGCGAGATCGTGCTGCTCGATCATCGCGGCGAGCCCATCATGGTCGGCAAGCGCAATCCGCGGCCGAAGACCCGGATTGTCACCGAGGACACCGAAGGACGAGTGATCGACCTCCACGCGCTGCGGACCACGCTCGGAACGAAGCTCGCCCGCGCCGGCGTGGCGCCCCAGATCGCCCAGCGCATCATGCGCCACGGCGACTACCGCACGACAATGAAGCACTACACGGTCCTGGAACTGACCGACATGGCCGCGGCGCTCGCGGGCCTCACGGTCGAGGACTCGGGCGGCGCTCTCTGACGAGCAAACAGCGGTCTTGGCGCTGCCCCATCGGCTGCGCACCAGTCATGTCAGGGTCTTCCGAGCATGACATGCCGCGCGAGGTCCGAAAGGTCATATTGCAGCTTGCAAAGCCGTGTTTTATAGGACATGGCAGCGCAGCCGGGCGCCCGTGACCTGACAAATGAGCCAGCGCCGAACGCCTCTTTGGGGTCCTGAGTAGATCCCGCCAGCGGTAGCCCCAGCAATTGCAGTGCGGCTCCGTGCCGAACCATGCGAACAGTTGCGACAAGGCGGCCGCCGGACAAATGCAACGAGTATGACCAGGGCTTGCGAGGTCGTGCGACGCGGCGCCAATCGGCGCCGGACCGTGCGGAAGTGGAGCGGACCGGACTTGAACCGGCAACTTCCAGCTTGCGCAACTACTATCGCCAGCCTGCAGCGCTGCCCGCTAACCTAGCCGCCAATGACCGCGCCCCGAGACTCCGATGATCGCCTTCGGGGCGTCCTCCTGCGACCCCAGCACCGCGGCGCCATCCGCCTCGAGCCCGGCCGCATCCAACTCACCGCCGGCAGCGTCACCGCCATCGAGCCCATCCCAGGCCCCGCCGCCGCCACCCTCATCTGCCCCGCCTTCATCGACGCCCACCTGCACCTGCCGCAGTTCGGCCTGATCGGCGCCCACGGCCTGCCGCTGCTTGAGTGGCTCCAGAGGGTCGTGTACCCCGCTGAGGCCCGCTGGAGCGATCCTGGCGCGGCCAGAGCCGACTCGGCGGCGGCCGCCCGGCGGCTCCTGCGGGCCGGCACGGTCGGCGTGGCGGCCTATGCCACCTCGCACGGCCCCGCCGCCCAGGCGGCCATCGAGGAGCTTGCCCAGGCCGGGCTGCGGGGCGTCGCCGGCCAGGTGCTGATGGACCGCGAGGCCCCGGCGGGGCTGGTGGCGCCGGCGGACGCGCAGCTCGAGCACGCGGCCGCGCTTCGTGGCGCGGGGCGGATCGCCCCGGCGATCACGCCCCGGTTTGCGATCTCCTGCACGCCTCAACTGCTCGCCGGCGCCGGGCGACTGGCGGCCGAGCGCGGCTGGCTGGTCCAGACGCACCTCGCCGAGACCGAGGCCGAGTGCGCCCGCGTCCGCGACCTGTTCGACGGGCGCCAGTACCTCGACGTGTACCGCGAGGCCGGGCTGCTCCAGCCCGGCGCTCTCTTTGCCCACGGAATCTACCTGACCGACGCTGACCGCGAGGCGCTCGCCGACTCTCGCGCCGTGATCACCCACTGCCCCACCGCCAACAGCTTCCTCGGATCGGGGCGGATGGACCTGCGGGCGATGCGGGCGGCTGGCGTCAGGATCGCGCTGGGCAGCGATGTCGGCGCCGGGCCGGATGTCAGCATGGTGCGGGTCGCGCGGGCGATGGCGGAGACGGCCGTGGCACTCGGTCACGCGCCGCCGACCTCTGCTGAGTGCTTCTGGCAGATCACCCGCGGCAACGCCGAGGCGCTGGGCTGGGCAGACGCCGGGCGCATCGAACCCGGCGCCCCGGCCGACCTGCTGGTGATCGAGCCGGACATCGACTGGCGCAGCGCGCCCGATCCGCTGGGGGCGCTGCTGTTCGGATGGGACGACCGCTGGATCCGCGCGGTGATCGCGCAGGGGCGCATCGTGCACGGGTCGGTCGACTGACCTGCAGGCCCCCCACGGAGTGGGGGGGTACGCGCGGCGACTACTTCACCCCGTGCATCATCTTCTTCAGCAGCGGTGTCACGAGCATGATGATCACGCCCGCGGCGATCGGGAAGACCACCAGCATCAGGAAGAACCCGGGCAGGCCCGGGATGAAAAAGGTCCAATCGCCCTCTTCGACCTTTACCGAGAAGCGCGCCACGAGCCCCGCGAACAGGTTCGACAGGCTGAAGGAGAAGAACCACAATCCCATCATCAATGACTGCAGCCGCGCCGGCGCCAGCTTGGTGACCATCGAGAGCCCCACCGGCGACAGGCACAGCTCGCCCCAGGTGATGACGACATAGGTGATCAGCAGCCAGTGCGGCCCGGCCAAGCCGTCCTTGGCTTCCATGGCGCCGAAGACCATCGCCAGGAAAGCCAGCCCGAGCAGGTACAGACCGATGGCGAACTTCATCGGTGTCGACGGGTTCTTGCCGATGCGCGTCAGGAAGACCCACAGCCATGCGAACACCGGCGCGAAGATCAGGATCGCCAGCGGGTTCACCGACTGATACCACGAAGCCGGGAAGCCCTCGCCCCCCACCATGCCCCAGATGGTGCGATCGGTCTGGTCCTTGGCAAAAACATTCATCGAGCTGCCAGCCTGCTCGAAGGCAGTCCAGAAGAAGATGTTGCCGAAGAAGGCGAGGATGATGATCACGCCCAGGCGATGCCAGTCGCGGACCTTCAGCGGCCGGTTGAACAGCGCCCGCTTTGTCGTCTCCACCCGGGTCTCCGCTCCGCACTCCGGGCAGGGCGCCCCCGCCGGGACATGGCGCACGTCGCACTCGCACTGCTCGCAGACGACGATCTCTTCATCATCGCCGGAACCACTGGCGGCGTCGGTGTGCCCGGGCGGCAGCCCGATCCCCTTCAGGTACTTCGGCCGGAACATCTGGTAGAAGAACAGACCCGCGATCATGCCGACCGCGGCCGAACCGAAGCCCCAGTGCCAGCCGACCTTCTCGCCGAGCGTTCCGGCGATCAGCGGCGAGAAGAAGGCGCCGAGGTTGATGCCCATGTAGAAGATCGTGAAGCCCGAGTCGCGACGCGGATCGCCCCGCTCGTACAACTGCCCCACCATCACGCTGACGCACGGCTTGAAGAAGCCGGTGCCGATGACGATGAACGCCAGGCCGAGGAGGAAGACCAGCAGCTCTCCCGGCCCGGACTGCATCGTCACGACCTGACCCGCCGGCGCCCCGAACAGTTCCGAGAGCGCCAGCGTGATGTGCCCGAGGGCGATGATCCACCCGCCGATCAGCATGGATCGGTGCGTGCCAAGCAACTTGTCCGCCAGCAGGCCGCCGAAGATCGGCGTGAGGTACACCGCCCAGGTGTAGATGCCGTACAGCAGGTAGGCCGACTCCTCCTGCCAGCCGAAGCCGGGGTTGTTGTTCGGCGCCCCATCCGCCAGGGCCTCGCTGGTCGAGGCGACCAGATAGAGCACGAGAATGGCCCGCATCCCGTAGTAGCTGAACCGCTCCCACATCTCGGTGATGAACAGCACCCAAAGCCCGGCGGGGTGCTTCATCTTCACCGGTGGCCCGCCTTGCAGCCCTTCGGTCGCTGGCGCCAGCATGTCCGGGTCATCGATCGGCGGCTGCGGCGGGCGCTGGCTGTCCATCGGTCGCTCCTCGGGCGCCGGGCGCCCACTCGGATCGGGGTCCCCTCAGGCCGGTCTCGGCTGCAGCAGGCGGCCCAGACGAGTCTCGGCAGGGTATCCGCCGCCCGGCCGAGCCGACGGTGCGCCGCTCGTCCCCTGGCGCAGGTGAGACGGGTGGCGCGCCATCCCCACCTGTCCGACGCCGGCGCTTGCACTCCGTCCACCCACGACTCCCGCGAGAGACCCTCCTGCGCGCGCAGCGCCGTCCCGCCGCCCATAGGTAGACAGACCACCCCAAACCCATGCCCGCCGCGACCGTGCATCCCGCCCGCCAGGCGCCCTCGCTGGGCCCCACCCAGCCCCAGTGGCATCGCCCTTGCGGGCGATGCGCCCAGAGCAACGCCACGGAACCACCACGTCTGCGCGCGCACCGCGTCCCGGATCCCGCCCCGAAGAGCGACTCGCCAGAGAAAAACTCGCGCGACATCCTCG
>JBICIE010000121.1:0-18120 GCA_043101635.1 Phycisphaerales bacterium JB039
TTCGCTCGAACCACCCACATGGGCAACGCCACCGGCGTTCGCTCGAATAGAAGTCTGGGATCCCCAAACCGCCTTGACAAAACGCAGGTCTTCATAGAAGTGGCACGAAGAACCCGCCGCGGCGCGGCGGGCCACCCAGGAGGGCCACCTTCGCTCACTCGCTCACTCGTTCATTCGCTCACTCGCTCACTCGCTTCTTCCCCATCCCCCTCCCACTCCGTCACGACGATGTTGGTGGCGAGGTCATCGCGCAGGCGCTCGTGCAGGCTGTCATCCTTGACGCGGCGGTGGGCCTTGCGGATGGCGTCGGTCCCCTCGCGCGGGATGGCGATGTGGCAGACCGGATCGCCGGGGGCCACAGATGGCAGCGTGGTCATGCCCAGCACCACGCCGGTGTGCGGGCGGGTCAGCACGTTCTGCTCGGCGCCGAGCAGGCTGGTGTTGGTCGCGATGGGCTGGTCCTGTTCGACCAGGTCGCCGGGCGCGACGTGGAAGTGCAGGAAGCCGCCGCGGTCGGCCCGGATCCAGCGGGTGCGATCGACCACGGTCTGGTACGCCGGCTTGACGGGCTTGCCCGGGGCCATGCCGAGGCCGATGAGCGTGTTGCGCACGCCCTGGAGGGCGTACTCGACGACGGCGGGCTCGACCTTCCAGACCTCGCCGGCCTCGAGGATGATGGTGGGCACGCCGGCAGCGCAGGCGGCCTGGCGCAGGGCGCCCTTGGGGCCCTTGCCGCTGACGATGAGTTCGGACCCGAATGCGCGCGCCAGGGCGGCGACATCATCGCGGCTCATGTCGGCGCGGACGTTGGGGAAGTTGGTGCGCCGGACGGCGGCGGTGTGCAGGTCTATCCCGTAGTCGCTGCGTCCGACGATCTGTCGGAAGACGACGCTGGCGAGGCGGGCGGCCATGGAGCCGGTCGGCGAGCCGGGGAAGCAGCGGTTGAGGTCGCGCCGGTCGGGCAGGTAGCGGATGTGCTGGTCGAAGCCGAGGATGTTGATGACGGGAGCGAGGATGAGGGCGCCGGCGGTGAGCTGGAAGGGCGGCTCGAGGATGATCTGGCGGATGGCGCCGGCGCCGTTGATCTCATCGCCGTGGACCGCGGCGGTGATGAAGACCGCCGGGCCGGGTTCAGGGGCGCGCCAGATGTGCACCGGGATGGTGACGCTGAGGCCGCTGTAGCTCTCGCTGACGAGCAGGTCGATATCGCGGCGCTCGCCCGGGTCGATGGTGTGATCGCCCCAGCGGCCGATGTCGAGGCGCTCGAGTTCAGTGGTGCGAGCCATGGGAGTGCTCCGAGCGTCCGGCGGCGACATCCGGATCGAGCCTGCGAACGCGGATGCGCTTGCGCTTGCGTCGCGATGCGACCATGTCCTTCATCATCTCCATCTTGCCGTAGCAGAGCAGCCGGTCGCCGGGTTCGAGGATGCGCGAGCCGCGGGGGTTGCTGATGACGCTGGTCCCGCGGTGCAGCGTGAGGATGACGATGTCCTTCTCGCGCAGATTCGACTGCTCGATGGTCTTGCCGACGAAGTGCGAGCCGTCGGGGATCTGCAGTTCGGCAACGCCGTAGCCGCGGCTGACGGTGAGGCGCTGGCGGATGTCCAGTTCGGGGAAGTTGACCTGCTCGGCGATGTAGTCGACGATGGCGCCGGCGATGTCGAGGCCGGTGGCGGTCTCGATGCCCTCGAGGCCGGGGGAGCTGTTGACCTCCATGACCTGCGGGCCGGCGGCGCTCTCGAGCATGTCGACGCCGGCGACGCGCAGGCCCATGATCTGGGCAGCGCGGACGGCGGTCTGCTCGTAGGCCTCATCGAGCGTAATGGCCTCGGCGACGCCGCCGCGGTGGACATTGCTGCGGAACTCCTGGCCCTGAGCGACGCGGCGCATGGCGGCGATGACGCGGTCGCCGACGACCAGTGCGCGGACATCCTTGCCCTTGCTCTCGGCGACGAACTTCTGGATGAGGACGTTCTGGCGGGCGCTCTGGAGCGTCTCGATGATGGCCTCGGCGATCTTGACGCTTTCGGCGAGGATAACGCCGACGCCCTGGGTGCCCTCCAGCAGCTTGATGATGACGGGGGCGCCGCCGACGCGTTCGATGGCGGGGAGGACATCCTTGCGGTCGCGCACGAAGGCGGTGTGCGGGATGCCGATGTCGTGGCGGCTGAGGATCTGCAGCGAGCGGAGCTTGTCGCGCGAGTTGGTGATGCCGGCGGAACTGTTTGGCGTGAAGACGTCCATCTGCTCGAACTGGCGGACCACGGCGGTGCCGAAGTAGGTGATGCTGGCGCCGATGCGCGGGAGGATGGCGTCGTAGTCGCCGAGGCGCTTGCCGCGGTAGTGCAGGTCGGGCTCGGCGTGGGAGAGTTCGATGGCGAACTTGAGGGTGCTGAGGGTCTTGACGGTGTGGCCGCGCCCCTCGGCGGCCTCGCGGAGCCTGCGGGTGCTGTAGCAGCGCGGAGCGTTGGAGAGGATGGCGAGCTTCATGCCGTGGGCTTTCGGGGGCCGGGGAGGCGGGGCGTCAGACGGTACCGCATCGAGGGATCCACCAGCAGCCCCTCCAGCGCCCGGCGGCCGATGAGCATGCGGCACAGCATGCCCTCGCGCGAGACGAGGCTCACCTCGATCGTGCGGCGGACCGGTCCGATCCGGATGGCAGCCGAGACCACCGGCCGCTGCTGGGCGTCGCCGCTGCTGGGGCGCACGCTGGTCCAGCGGACGACACCGGCCTCGACGGTGACGGTGCGGCGGGCCGGCCGTTCGCGGGTGACGACCTCGAAACGGACGCGGTCTGCGTCGACGGGCTCAATGTGTGTGACGTGGATGGCGCTGGTGCGGGCGCCGGTGTCGATCTTGGCGCGGATGCCGCGGACGCCCCAGGAGGGGATGGCAACGCGCTCGCGCCAGCCGAGGACCGGCTGACCCGGCTCGCTCAGCGCTGGCGGATCGGGATGCGGCGTCATGCCGTGAAGTATAGCGGGCGGCGCCGGCGCGCTGGCGGTCAACGGTCGCGGCGCATCTGCTGCTGTTCCATCTGGCGGCGCATCGCCTCCATCTGCGCCCGCATCTCGTCCATGGCGCGGGTCATTTCGTCGAGCTGGCGCCGCATGCGGTCGAACTGCTCGGGGGCGCGTGCGGGCTGCCGGGCCAGTTCGTCCATGTGGGCGGCAACCTCGCGCTGCAGCGCGGCGACGGCCTCGGCCCGGCCTTCGTGGCCGAACTGCCGCCAGAGTTCGGTAGCCATCGCGAGGGCGCGCATGATCTGCTCGGGCGGGGGCCCTTCCTGCTCGAAGATGCGATGGGCCTCCTCCTGGCGCCCTTCCATGGCCAGTTCGTGCAGGTGGATGGCGCGCTCGATGATGTGGGCGGCGTCGGCTCGCTCGCCTTCCCGCAGGCCGTGCATGGCGATGCGCAGGGCTTCGAGCCGGCGGCGCATGTCGCCGGACTGGTCGGGCTGCTCGGCGGGGCGGTCGCGCTCGGCCTGGTCTTGCGCCTCGGGGGCTCGCTCGCGCGGCGCGAGCTGGCGGGCAAGCTCACCGACGGCGCGGGCCCGCTCGGGGCGGTCGAAGTCAGCCCAGAGCTGGGCGGCCTGCCCGAGGATCTCGGCAAGCTGGGCCCGGCTGGGGGCGCGCCCGCGCAGCTCGGCGGCCTGCTCGCGCTGACCGGTGAGGTTCAACTCGCGCTGGTGTATGGCAAGCTCCAGAAGCTCGGCGGCGTCGTGGCGCTCGCCTTCACGCAGGGCCGGCATGGCAAGACGCATGACTTCGAGCTGCTCGCGGGCGACCTGGCGCTCCGAGCGCGGGATGCGATCGGGCTGCGGGCGGTCCTGCCCGCGGCGCGCATCGGGCGCCCGCTGGCGGACCCGCTCGGCAATCTGCGCCAGGCGCTCGGCTTCCTCCATGGCGCCGAGTTCGCGCAGGGCCCAGACGCCGCGTTCGAGCCCCTCGATGATGGCGATGTGGCGGTCCTCGGCCGGCTCGGCAGCCCGCGGGCGCTCCGGCTGCGCTTCGCGCAGGCGCCGCTCGCGCTGCTCGAGCTGGTCGCGCTCAGCCTGGAGACGATCGATCTCGCGCTCGAGTTCGGCGGCGAGCTGTTCGGCCTGCTGGCGCGCGGCCCGTTCGCGCTCCGGCTGGCCGGACTGCGTCGCCCGGAAGGTCTCCGAGAGAAGCTCGTCGGTACGCTGACTCTGGGGCCGGGCCTCGGCCTGCCGGGCCGAGATCGCGGGCGTGAGGGTCGCCGCGGCGGCCGCGGCGAAGACGATGCAAGCGCGGAACATGGCGGGGTCCTCCTGTCTGCCTCCTATCGGCAGGATACCACGGAGGGTCCGGCAACGCACAGACCGGGCGGGCGATCGGCCGGAATCCCCCTGCCGGCCCCGGAAAGGGGGTTTCAGGCGAAGTAGGCCTTGGCGATGTACTGGGTGAGCATCCGCTGGGCGTTGAAGAACGAGCCGTTGAGGGCGATCGCCTGGCGCATGACCTGCTGCCAGCGCTCGGGGCGGTTGTGGTAGAGGGGGAGGATGGTCTTCTCGAGCTTGTCGTACATCGCGGCGGCGTCGGACAGCCGGCGGGCCTCGACGGCTTCGGCGCTCTGGTCGATGCGGCCGCTGGCGTAGGTGTCGTCGCCGATGGCCCAGCCGGTGACGTGCTCGACGCAGCCTTCCAGCCACCAGCCGTCGAGCGTGCTGAGCGATGGCACGCCGTTGATGGCCGCCTTCATGCCGCTGGTGCCGGAGGCCTCCAGCGGGGGCAGCGGGGTGTTGAGCCAGAGGTCGACGCCGCTGACCATGCGCTTGGCAAGGGCCATGTCGAAGTTGGGCAGGTACACGCCGACGACATCGGGGGCCAGCTTCTTGAGGCCCTGGATCAGGCGCCGGATCAGTTCGACGCCGGGCCGGTCGTAGGGGTGCGCCTTGCCGGCGCAGACGACCTGCAGCGGGCCGTGGGCGGCGGCCATGGCCCGCAGGCGATCGGGATCGGTCAGCAGCAGGTCGGCGCGTTTGTAGGCGGTGGCCCGGCGACCGAAACCCATGGTGAAGCGCTGCGGATCGAGCACGACACCGGTGAGTTCCTTGACTGTGGCGCAGAGGTCGCGCTTGGCGGCCAGGTGCGCAGCGCGCATCTCCTCCAGCGGAATACTGGCGGCGTAGCGCAGGGAGAGATTGTCCTCGCGCCATCCGGGGATGTGCCGGTCGAGGGCTTCGGCCAGCTTCGGCGCCACCCAGGTCGCGGCGTGCACGCCGTTGGTGATCGACTCGATGGAGTAGCCCTCGAACATGGCGCGCGAGACCTGGCGGTGGCGCACGGCAACGCCGTTGAGGTACTTGGAGAGATTGAAGCCGAGGAACGTCATGTTGAGCATGCGCTCCGGCGCCACCAGGGGCACGGCGTCCTGCCCGCGGTAGGGATCGATCAGCTCCGGCTCGAGCGTGGCGGTGACGAGATTCAGCGGAAACTTGTCGTGCCCGGCCGCCACCGGGGTGTGGGTGGTGAACACGCAGCGGCGGCGGACGGCCTCGACCACGGCGGTCTCGGTGGGCGGGCGCCCCTGGCGCTGAGCCTCCCGGCGAAGCAGTTCGAGCGTCAGCAGGGCCGCGTGGCCCTCGTTCATGTGGTAGGTGGTGATGTCGCGGTATCCGAGGGCCTCGAGCATCCGGACCCCGCCGATGCCCAGCACCGCCTCCTGCTTGAGGCGGTGCCGCTCGTCGCCGAGATACAGGCGATCGGTGATGCGACGGTCCTGCTCGGCGTTCTCGGGGAGGTTGGTGTCCAGCAGGATGGCCGCGGTCGATTCGCCCCCGGCGCCGGGCAGGTGGTACTTCCAGGCCCCGATCTCGACCGGCCGGCCCTCGATGCGGATCATCGCGCGGGTGTCCAGCGGCGTCAGGTACTCGCGAACATCCCAGGTGACGGGCTCTTCGATCTGCTCGCCCCTGGCCGACAGCCGCTGGCGGAAGTGCCCGCCGGCGTGCAGGAGGGTGACGCCGACCAGGGGAAGGCCCGCGTCGGCCGCGGCCCGGAGGTGGTCGCCCGCCAGCACGCCGAGGCCGCCGGCGTAGGTGGGGACAGACGGCTCCAGGGCGATCTCCATGGAGAAGTACGCGATCGATGATGGCGGCATGTCCGGGTCAACTCCTTGGGGCCGGTTTATTGTCGCCTATTCCCACTCGATGGTTGAGGGCGGCTTGCTGGAGATGTCGTAGACCACGCGGTTGACGCCGCGGACTTCGTTGATGATCCGGCTGGAGATACGGGCGAGAACCTCGTAGGGGATGCGGGCCCAGTCGGCGGTCATGAAGTCCTGGGTCTCGACGGCGCGGATGGCCACCACGCTCTCGTAGGTGCGCCCGTCGCCCATGACCCCGACCGACTGGACGGGCAGGAGCACGGCAAAGACCTGGCTGGTCTGGCGGTACAGATGGGCGGCGACGATCTCCTCCAGCAGGATCTCGTCGCAGTCGCGGAGGATGTCCAGCTTGGGGCGGGTTACCTCGCCGAGGATGCGCACGGCGAGGCCGGGGCCCGGGAAGGGATGGCGCCAGACGATCTGGTCGGGCACGCCCAGGGCGTCGCCGAGCTTGCGGACCTCATCCTTGAACAGGTCGCGCAGCGGCTCGACCAGCTCGAAGCCGAGCTGCTCGGGCAGGCCGCCGACGTTGTGGTGCAGCTTGATCGAAGCGCTCTTGCCGGCGTGGCCGTGGCCGGACTCGATCACATCCGGATACAGCGTCCCCTGCGCCAGGAAGTGGGCGTCGGGGATCTCGCGGGCGGCTTCCTTGAAGACCTCGATGAAGCGGGCGCCGATCAGCTTGCGCTTCTGCTGCGGGTCGGTCACGCCGGCGAGATCGGAAAGGAACGCGGCCTCCGCGTCGACCACGCGCAGGTCGATGTGGAAGTGGTCGCGGAAGGTGGTCTCGACCAGTTGCCGCTCGTTCTTGCGCAGCAGGCCGGTGTCGACGAACACGCAGGTGAGCTGATCGCCGATGGCGCGGTGCAGCAGCGCAGCGCACACCGAGGAGTCCACGCCGCCGGAGAGCCCGCAGATGACGTGGCTCGCGCCCACGCGCTGGCGCACGCGCTCGGCGGCGGTCTCGGCGAACGCGCTCATGCGCCAGCCGCCCCTGGCCCGGCAGATCTCGAACAGGAAGTTCTGCAGGATGTCCACCCCGTGGGGGGTATGCGTCACCTCGGGATGGAACTGCACACCCCAGAAGCGCGGGCCGTCGCCGTCGCCGGGGCCGATGGCGGCGTGCGGGCAACTGGGCGTGGCCGCGAGGGTGCGGAAGCGGGCCGGATCCAGCGAGGCGATCTGGTCGCCGTGCGACATCCAGACCGTGGTGCGCTGGGGGATCGCGCTGAGCAGGTCGGAGCCGTCGAGCACGGTCACGCTGGCCCGCCCGAACTCGCGATGGCCGGCCCGGCGGACATCGGCGCCGAGGAGCTTGCAGGCCAGTTGCATCCCGTAGCAGATGCCCAGGACCGGCACGCCAAGCTCGAGGATGGCAGGGTCCATGGAGGGGGCCCCGTCGTCGTAGACGCTGGCCGGGCCGCCGGAGAGGATCACGCCCGCCGGCGCCATGGCGCGGATGTCCGCGGCGGGGGTTCCCGGATCGATCAGGACGGCGTAGACGCCCAGGTCGCGGCAGCGGCGCGCGATGAGCTGGGCGGTCTGCGATCCGAAGTCGAGAATCGGAACCACTTCATCGTGCGGAAGCTGCGCCATCGGGCCAATCTCCGTCCGAGCCGCTCGCGGGAGCCGGGACGGTAGGCGGCGCAGGCGCCCGGTTCGAGGCGCCGATAGCATTGACGATGATCTCAGGGCGAGCGGTGTGCGCCCGCGCCGGGCTGGCGGCGTCCCTGGCGGCGGTGGCTGGCGGGTGCGCTGCGCCGCCCGAGGCGCCCTCCTTCCAGGCCCGGACACCCAAGGCCCGGGCCCGCGCTGTCGCCATGGCGGCGGCCGAGCGGGACGCCAGCGCGATACCGGACCTGATCCAGGCGCTCGACGACAGCGACCCGGTGGTCCGCTCGTGGGCCATCCGGGCCCTGGAGGAGATCACGGGCCAGAGGCTGGGGTACGACCCCAACGCCCCACAGGCGGTGCGTGACGACGCGGTGGATCGCTGGGTCAGCTGGCGCCTCGCCGAGCGGCAACCCGATACTGTCACCGGCGCCGGAGGCTCGGGCTCGGGGCCCTCCAGCGCGGAAACCCCACGATGACCGATCGGTCGCCCGACATCCTGCTCGAGTTCCGCAGCGATCCGCAGTGCCTGTGCGGGGTGCGCGAACTGGTCCTGTCCATTGCGAAGCGGTACGGGCTGTCGGATGAGTCGGCGTCGCGGATGACGCTCGCGGTCGACGAGGCCGTGTGCAACATCATCCGGCACGGGTATCAGTCGGCGCCGGACGGGCCGATCTGGCTGCGGATGTGGGGCCTGGCGGACCAGGGCGCCGGGCCGGGCATCCGCATCGTGATCGAGGACGAGGCGCGGCAGATCGAGCCCGGCCAGATCAAGGGGCGGGATCTGGATGACATCCGCCCCGGCGGGCTCGGGGTGCACATCATCCGCGAGGTGACCGACGAGGCTGTCTATGAGAAACGGGCGGGCGGAGGGATGCGCCTGACACTTGTGAAGCGCGAGACGGGGCGATCGGGCCCGGCGCCGGCGGCCCGGGCGGGAGGTTGCGGTGGCTGAGGAGATGCAGGTCGGTCGGGAACAGCGCGATGACGCCGTGATTCTGTCGCCGGAGGGCGATGTCGATCTGAGCGCCTCGCCCTCGCTGCGACTGCGCCTGCGCGAGGCCCTGGAGCAGCGGCCGGCGCGCCTGGTCGTGAACCTCGGCGGCGTGGACTACATGGACAGCTCCGGCGTCGCCACGCTGGTCGAAGGGCTGCAGATCGCGCGGCGGGCCAGCACGACGCTGGTGCTGGCCAATCTGCGCGATCGCGTGCGCTCGGTCTTCGAGATCGCCCGGCTGGACACCGTCTTCACGATCGTGGGGACGGTCGACGAGGCCATGGAGTGCTGAGAGCCGTGCTCCGCCCGCTGGATGCGCTGGGGGGCCACGTCATCGAGGCCCTCGCGCATATCGGCGGCGTGCTGCTGCTGCTGGCGGACGCGATCGTGTGGCTGGGGCGCGCCATCTGCAGCCGCAAGGTGCGCGTCGGCCGGACTGCCCTGGTGACGCAGCTCATCCGTGTCGGCGTCCGCAGTGTGTTCATCATCTCGCTGGTGTCGGCCTCTGTCGGGCTGATCCTGTCGCTTCAGATGGCCCCGCCGCTGGAGCAGCTCGGCCAGCAGGACAAGCTGGCCAACATCATCGGCGTCGCGGTCTTCCGCGAGCTGGGGCCGCTGATCAGCGCGATCGTGCTCATCGGGTTCGCCGGCGCCGCCATCACCGCCGAGATCGGCACCATGGTCGTCGGCGAGGAAATCGAGGCGCTGGAGGCCCACGCGCTGAACCCCGTGCGCTTCCTGGTCGTGCCGCGGGTGATCGCGACGCTGCTGTCGATGACCGCGCTGGCCGTCTTCGCCGACATCGTCGCGATCGCGGCGTCCATGTTCATCTCGATCCTCGCGATCGGCCTGACCTTCACGGTCTACTGGGACAACATGCTGTACCAGGTCCGCTTCGTCGACTTCTACACCGGCGTGATCAAGGCGGCGGTCTTCGGCCTGCTGATCGGGATCATCGCCTGCGCCAACGGCCTGCGCGTCACCGGCGGCGCTGCCGGCGTCGGTCGGGCGACGACCTCCACCGTGGTGCAGTGCGTGGTCGCGGTGGTTGTCGCGGACCTGATCTTCACGGCGGTCTTCTACATCTTCGGACTGGTGTAGGAAACAGCCACGGCGCGCTGCGCCGCTTCGGCCGCGCAGCGCGTGGCCGGGCGGCGCGAGGTCGCTCGCCGGCTCTCTGCTCCGGCGCCGGCGCTACTGCTCGAGTTCCACATCCATCCGCAGGGTCTCGGCCAGGAACGCCCACACATCCGCCGCCTCGTCGATCCGCTTGGCCGTCGGCTTGCCGGCGCCGTGGCCCGCCCGCGTCTCGATGCGGATCAGCGCCGGGTTGTCGCACGCCTGCACCCGCTGCAATTCCGCGGCGAACTTGAAGCTGTGCATCGGCGCCACGCGGTCGTCGCGGTCCGCCGTCGTGATCAGCGTCGGCGGATAGCAGACACCCTCCTCGAGGTTGTGATACGGGCTGTAGCCGAGCAGCACCGCGAAGTTGTCCGGGTTCTCCGGGTCGCCGTAGTCGCTGACCCAGAAGCGCCCGGCGGTGTACTTGTGGAAGCGCAGCATGTCCATCACCCCCACCGCCGGCAGGCAGGCGCCGAACAGCTCGGGCCGCTGGGTCATGCACGCCCCGACCAGCAGCCCGCCGTTGGAGCCGCCCTGGATGGCGAGCTTCTTCGGGCTGGTGTACCCCTCCCGGATCAGCCACTCCGCCGCGGCGATGAAGTCATCGAACGTGTTCTGCTTCTGATCCAGGCTCCCCGCCTCGTGCCAGGCCTCCCCGTACTCGCCCCCGCCGCGGAGGTTGGCGACGGCGTACACGCCGCCCATCTCCAGCCAGACCGCACGCGTGATGCTGAACCCCGGCGTCAGCGGGATGTTGAACCCGCCGTAGCCGTACAGCAGCGTCGGGTTCGAGCCATCCAGCTCGATCCCCTCGCGGTGCACCAGGAACATCGGAACCTCGGTCCCGTCCCTGCTGGTGAAGAAGACCTGTCTCGTGACGTACGGCGCCGGATCGAAGTCGACATCCGGCTTGCGCCAGACCTCGCTGATCCCGCTGGCGACATCGTACCGGTAGATCGAGCCGGGATCGGTGAAGCTGCTGAAGCTGTAGAACGTCTCGGGGTCATCCGCCTCGCCGCCGAAGCCGCTGGCCGTGCCGATGCCGGGCAGCTTCACCTCGCCGGCCTGCGTGCCATCGAGGTTGTAGGTGGTGATCGACGAGTACGCGTCCTTCAGATAGTTGGCGATCAGTTTGCCGCCGGTGTAGCTGACCTCATCGAGCGTCTCCTCGGCCTCGCCGATGATCTCGATCCAGTTCTCGCGCCCGGGGTTGGTCACGTCGATCGCGATGACGCGCCCCTTCGGCGCATCGAGGTCGGTCTGGATGAAGAACGTCGAGCCCTCGTTGCCGATGAAGGTGTAGTCGGCGTCCCAGTCGTTGAGCAGCTTGACGGTCTCCCCGGGAGCGTTTGCCAGATCCTGGTAGTACAGCAGGTTCTCCACCGCCGTGCCGCGCCAGCCGTAGATGATCAGGTAGTCGCCATCCTCGGTCGGCCCGGCGGCCCAGCCCCAGTCGGGATTGTCCGGATCGGCGTGCACCAGCCGGTCATCGGCCTGGGCCATGCCGATGGGATGGAAGTAGACCTTCTGGTTGAAGTTCAGCGCCGTCAGTTCGGCGCCCTCCTCCGGGGCGTCGTAGCGGTTGTAGTAGAAGCCGCTGGAGTCCGGCGCCCAGGCGATCCCGCTGAATTTCGCCCACTCGATGGTGTCGGGCAGCTTCTCGCCGGTCTCGACATCCAGCACGTAGATCGTGCGCCAGTCGCTGCCCCCGTCGCTGACGGCGTAGCCGAGGTACCTGCCATCTTCCGAAGGCGCCCAGGCCTCGACGCTCAGCGTGCCATCGTCGCTGAAGGTGTTGGGATCCAGCAGCACGCGGCCCTCGCCGTGGATGCGATCGGCGACGTAGATGACATCCTGGTTCTGCAGGCCGTCGTTGCGGGCGTAGAAGTACTTGCCCGCCTCCTTCTGCGGCAGGCGGAAGCGCTCGAAGTCCCACATCTCGGTGAGCCGCTTGTGGATCGCATCCCGCTGCTCGACCTTGCCCAGCGCGGCGAAGGTGATCTCGTTCTGCTGCTCGATCCAGGAACTGAGCCCCGGGGCGTCCGGATCCTCCATCCAGCGGTAGGGGTCGGCGATCTGCTGGCCGTGGATCGGCTCGATGAGCTGATCGCGCTGCGGCGTGGGGTACAGCCGGCCCGCCGAGCCGACGAACATGCCATCGAAGATCGGCTCGACATCCAGCGCCTGCTGGTCGGCCGGCTGGGCAATGGTCTCCAGCGGATCCTGAAGCTGCAGGCGTGGATGCTCGCCATCATCGAGCCGGCAGGCGCTGAGCATGGCGCTGGCCACAAGGGCGCTGCCGCAGACGAGCGTGAGGAGGCTGATGCGCGCTGGCATGGTACATCTCCGTTCGGGGGCGAGAAGGTGGGCAATGATAGGAAGCGGCCGCGGCTCGCTGCGGAAGGGGGGAGTTCGGGATCCGGTACCTCAGGCGCATCAGGAGGCAGCGGCGCCGGGCCATCTTCGGGGCGGCCCTGTGCGCAGTTGTCGTGATCCCGGCCGCGCTGTTCGCCCTCGACCTGGCGCTCGGGACTCTGGGCGCCATGTGCATGTGGGCGCCGCTGCTGGCCATCACCGCAATCCTCGCCGGGCCGCTGACGCTCAATCTCTGCCTGCACCCGAAGCTGCGCCAGCGCCTGCGCGACACTCGCGGCGCCATCTGCCCCGACTGCGGCTACCCGCTGACCGACATCGCCGCCGGCCGCTGCCCGGAGTGCGGCGAGCCCTGGACGCCCGAGACCGCCCGCAGCGCCTGGCAGCGCGCCTTCGGCGGCCTGTGGACCGAGGCGTTCCGGGACCCGCCGAAGGGCGCCGGCGGCCGCTGACCGGCGGCCGCAGGGGCGTACTGCCGGGGCCGGCGGATGTCTGCCGCGGCAAGTCTGCAGTCCTTGAGGATTCCGGTTACACTCCGGCCCAACTCCCCACCCCGCCAACCCCGAGGAGGTCCTCCCATGGCATTGCACTGCTCCGTGACGATCCGAGCCCCGCAGCAGGCGGTCTTCGACGCCATCTGCGATCTCGAAGGCGCCCCCGAGCGCATCAGCGCCATCCGGAAAGTGGAAGTGCTGACGGACGGGCCGGTCGGCAAGGGCACCCGCTGGCGCGAGACGCGGCAGATGTTCGGCAAGGAGTGCACCGAGGAGATGGAGATCACCGAGTTCGACCCGCCGCACGGCTACGCCATGGGCGCTGACAACTGCGGCTGCCACTACGACTCGCGCTTCTCGGTGCGGCCGGATGGGGACAAGACCATCGTCGAGATGACCTTCCGCGCCATCCCGACCTCGCTGAAGGGCCGGCTCATGATGCCGATGGGCCTGCTGATGCTGCCGATGATGAAGAAGTGCGTTCGGCAGGATCTGGAAGATCTGAAGGCGCACGTCGAGGGCGCCGCGACCGCGGCCGCCAGCGCCCAGCCGGCGTGACGCGGGGGAAGGCAGGAACGCAGAGGTCGCAAAGAGAGCGCAGAGAACGCAGAGGGGAAGTTGGGTTCCTGCTTCGGGAGCTCCTTGAAGGCCCGGCGCCAGGTGCGATCCTGCCTTTATTCTGCGCGAGTTTCCCAGAGATGCGAATTGACGGCCACAGCCGCTGCCCTTATCTGTGCCGATCGGTGTTCATCTGTGGATGATCTTCTCTGCGCCCCCACTTCATGACGGGCTCCCGCCCCGCCGGTACAGGCAGCCGGCGAACGGATCGTCGCCCCGCGGCGGCTTGTGCAGCAGGCGGACCGGTCGCGGCCTGATGAGCTCGGGACCGATGCGCACCGCATGCGCAACACGCCGATCATGCGTCAGCACATCCACCTGCTCAGCGATCTCGACATCCGCGGGAATCCCGCCGATGGCCCGCTGCGCCCGCGCTTCCTCGGCAACTTCAGAAATCAGTTCGAAACGGTCGAACGTCCCAGCGCGGCGGTTGATCGTTGCAACGCCGTGCAGGATTGCCGACTGTGTGCTGTACCACATGCCGCCGCCGAGCGTGAACAGCAGCCACACGAGCACCAGCCACGTCGGAGTCTCGATCCCCGCCGGATCCAGCAGGAAATAGCCCACCGGAATCAGCAGCCAGAACGGAGAACTCGCCACCAGCAGGCCGACCGCGATGCGCAGCAGCGTGACCCGGCGCCAGCGCCTCAGCAGATCGCGAAGCTCATCATCCAGCGGCAGCCGCGCTACGAACCGGTACGCCCCGATGTACTTCCCGGCAAGCTCATCCACCGCAGCCCCCTCGTCGCAGGTTTCCGTGCCTTCTGCCTCCTGCTCAACTCCCCCTCTGCGTCCCTCTGCGCTCCCTCTGCGAACTCTGCGTTCCTGCGTTCCGAGTCGGCAGGGACTGCCGACCTACCTACTGCACCAGCCCCTTCGTCAGCCGCATGAACGCCGTCTCCAGGTTCACCGCCTCTTCTGTGAACCGCTCCAGCCGGAAGCCGGCGTTGATCAGCAGGCTCGGGATGTCGCTGGTGTTGACCGCGCCGTTGTCCTCCAGCGTCACGTTGATCACGTGCTCATCGCGCTTGTCGCCCACCACGTGCTGCGTCGTCACATCGATCTTCTTGACGCCCGGCATCTTGTTGAGAAGCTCCGCGGCGTCCACCGTGCGGTCGCTGACCACCACGTGCACGATCCGCCCCACGCGGGCCCGGTGCAGCGCCTCGCGCACGCTGCCGCAGAACAGCAGTTGCCCGCGCTCGATGATGCCGACGACGTTGCACAGCTCGGCCAGCTCACTGAGGATGTGCGATGAGATCAGGATGGTCTTGCCCATCCGCTTCAGTTCCTTCAGCAGCTCCCGGATCTCGATGCGGGCCCGCGGGTCCAGGCCGCTGGCCGGCTCATCCATCAGCAGCACCTTCGGATCGTGCAGCAGCACCCGGGCCACGCTCAGCCGCTGCTGCATGCCGCGCGACAGGCTGTTGACCTCCGCCGTCGCCTTGTAGCTCAGGTCGGTCAGCTCCAGCACATCGGTGACGACCTTGCGTCGCTGCTTGCCGTGGATGCCGTAGGCCGCGGCGAAGAACTCCAGATACTCGGTGACCACCATGTCCTCGTAGGCGCCCATGAAATCCGGCACGTAGCCGATCAGCGGGCGGATCTGCCGGTTCTGGTAGCCGACCGTCAGCCCGCACACCTGGGCCTGCCCGCTGGATGGCTTGAGCAGCGTGGCCAGGATCTTGATCGTCGTCGTCTTGCCCGCGCCGTTGGGGCCGATGAAGCCGAAGCAGTCGCCCTCATCGATGGTCATGTTGAGGGCGTCCAGCGCCACCAGTTCGCCGTAGCGCTTGGTCAGGTTGACTGTCTCGATGATGGGCATGGGCGGATCGTGGCTCCTGGCGAGTAGCTTACCGCCTCCCGGGGCCGCCGGCGCCCCCGAGATCGCGATCGCCGGCCGGGACAGGGCTGAACGCCGGCTGGGGACGCCAGGCGGGCGGCGCCGCCGGCGCGGGATAGACCCAGCGCACCATGGTGCGCCCCTTCGGCTCGATCCGCCTTCCATCGACCTCGATGGGCGTGGGGCTGGGCGCTGTGGGGCTCGAAGCGCCGAGGTGGCCGATGACGATCACGCACGGGCGCGTGAACCAGCGCCCCAGGTCGAAGCCGTGCAGGCTCTCGCGCAGCAGCGCTGTCGAGGGCTGCTGCGTCGGCGAGGCCGGATCGATGAGCTGGCTGAGGATGCTGGCGTAGGTGAGCTGATCGCTGAAGCTCGGCCCCGCAGCGCCGATGCGCGTCAGGTCGCCCTCGCCGCGGATCCTCGTCACGCGCTCGTCGGCCCAGTTCTCGAGGCTGGGCAGGTCGTCGGCGGCGAGGCTGCGCCGGCGCGTCAGTTCCACCAGATCGAGCGGTTCACCGGGCGCCCAGGGACCCGCCTTGGCAAACGCCGAGACATCGGAGATCAGGCGCGTCGGCGTGCCCAGGCCGCCGAGGTCGCGCTGCTGATGCACCACGATCACCAGCACATCTTCCAGCGGCCCCGGCAGGTTGTGGCGCAGCGCCCCGTAGACCGCCGACTCGTCCACCGAGGGCATGCCACCGGGATTCAGCGCCAGCGCCGCATCGCCTTCCTCAGGCCCGGCCGCTACCGGGCGCGGCATGGTCCACACCGGATCGCCCAGCCAGTCGGCGACCAATTCCTTGATGGTGGAGCGGGCCGGGTAGGTGAGCGCGGCGGGCACATCGCCGGCGATCGTGTAGCCGCGGGCATCCGGGAAGCCGCCGGTGAGCGTGACCTGCGGGCCGGACCACGGCGCAATCGCCGCCAGCGTGCGCTGGCGCCCGGTTTCGTCGCCGCCCAGGCGCACCGTGGCCTCGCCATACCACGGCGTCAGCACGCTGACCCAGGTGCGGGTGCGCTGGAACGGCTCGCCATAGACATGGTCGATCACGCTCACGTGCGAGGCCCGCACGCTGCGCGTCTTGATGAGCGCAGCGCCCCCCCACGCGATGATGGTGAACGCCAGCGCCGCTGCGACGAAGCCCAGCCAGGCGTGGCTCGTCCGCTTCGTCCTCCGCAGCACCGCGTACAGCCCCGGGCCGGCCACGATCCAGTAGGCGATGAAGACCACGAACCCGAGCAGCACGCCCGCCGCGGCCTGGCCCTCCTCGCTGATCTCGTCGGCGATGTCGCTGTCGAGAATGCGCGTCGGCCTCGACCCCGGCAGCATCCGTCCGCCCGGAATGGACCGCTCCTCGCGCGTGATCAGTTCCCCGCGCCGGCCGAGGATCCGGTTCCAGAAGATGTCAGCGTCCGGCAGGGCATAACGCCGCATCTGCCCGCCGGTGATGTCTACGCCGATGAGCGCGACCTCCCCCAGCCCCACCCGCCGCGAGACCACGATGCAGGCGCCCTCGCGATCGGCGATGATGCAACGAGCTTCGTGCGCTGCAGCGCCCTCCAGCGGCGCGAAGGTGTGCACCACCGCCGACGAGGGCAGCGGCGCCTCCGACGCCTCGCGCGCAGTCAGCAGGGCCCGCAGCGGCTCCAGATCGACCGACTCCCGCCGCTGGAACCGCACCCGCGGCACGATGTCGGCCAGCGGGTTGTTCAGCGGCCCGGCCGACCAGGTCTCCCCAACCGGCGGCACGACCACGATCAGACGCCCGCCCCACTGAATCCACGTGCGCAGGGCGTCGGCCTGATCGGCCGTCAGCCGCTGCGGCGGCTCGTTGGTCCACAACAGGGCCTGGAACTGCATCAGCCCGACCGCGCGATCCGGCAGATCCAGCGGCGTCAGGCGCTGGGTCAGGCGCAGCGGCTCGTGACCCGCATCCTGGAACTGCGACGAGATCGCCTCTTCGAACCGCAGCAGCCCCAGCGGCTCGGTCCCGACCAGGCCCACCAGCCCCTCGGTGCGCGCCAGCAGGCGACCGCGACGCGCCTGCAGCGAGCCCAGCCGCCGCCCCGCCCGGAACTCCCGCTCCCCGGCGCCCTCGACCGCCGCATGCGCGGTGACCAGCAGTTCGCCCCCCAGGGCGCCATCCACCTGGAACGGCAGGCGGCAGTACACCCACGTCTCCTGCCGCTGACCCGGATTGGTCGCCACCGTGCGCTCATACTGGGCCCGGTCGCCATCCGCGTCCGGCACGGTGACCCGCAGCGTCACCTCCCGCTGGCGGTCGCCCCGGTCCAGCAGCTCGATGCGCAGGCCCGCCCACTCGCCCGGACGGGCCGTGTTCCCGACGCCGAAATCCACCAGCCGCAGGACGATCTCATCCTCGCCGGACAGTGGATCCACCTGCCCGCCGGCCGGCCCCGGCGCCACCATCGCCAGCAGCAGGGCGAGGAGCAGGGCCGCAGATGGGCTTGTGGGGAGGCGCACGGTCGGCCGATTCTACCGAATCCGGCTCGATGAGGGTTCACCGGCTGCTCGACGGTCAAGGGCGCCGGCCCACCGCCCGATCATCCTGACCATGGCGACCTTCTCCATCGAGATCTGGCTGGCCCTGGGCGCCGGCGCCGCGATCGCCGTGCTGGCGACGCTCCACGCCCTCGCCAGCGCCGCCCGCAACGAGATCCACATGCACGACCTGCAGAACCGCGTCGCCCACCTGCGGATCGACTACTACCGCCGGATGCGGGCCACCGGCGCCGACCGCCTGGGCCCCGGCGTCATCGAGGCCGCCCCGATCGAGGAAGTCGAGCCCGAGCCCGCCCGCCAGGCGGCGTGATCTCGGCGTCAGCCGCCGCGGCGCAGCTCCTCGATCAGGATCGCGTGGCTGCGGGCCCCCGCCCGGAAGCAGTCCAGCTCGAACTTCTCGTTGGGCGAG
>JBICIE010000122.1:0-33127 GCA_043101635.1 Phycisphaerales bacterium JB039
CAGCCCCGCATCCTGATTCCGTCGCTCAGCCATCACGCGCCTCCTGTGCGACAAACATCGTCGCTCACAAAAGATTCGCCTGAAAAGCCGGCCCGGTTGCGCCCAATTATTCAGAGGACTCATCAGCAGGTTCCAGGAACGTGGGAACTCAATCCGCACCTCGTCCCAGAACTCGTGCGGATGCGTGAGCATCTCGACGCCGGCGCTGAGGAGCGTGGATGCCGAAGGGTGGCGCTGCCACGGGCTCCCCGGCCGGCGGTACGGCCGGCTCAGCGCCACCGGCCGGGCGCACTCGGGGCAGACGGCGTCGAACTCGAGCCCGTCGAGCGAGTAGCCGCAGCCCTCGCAACGAAGCCCGGTCACAGCCGGCGCTCCCGCCGCCTGCATCGGGCCACAGGCCGATGCGGCGCACGCTCGCTCACGGCGCCGGCTCCGGCCGCTCGCGATTGGCGTAGCGCAGGCGCAGCACGCCGTGGTACGTGATGGTCTCGAACAGCAGCAGCCCGGCGCCCGCCGCCAGCGACGGCAGCAGCCACGGCAGGGCAAACACAAGCTCCCAGCGCAGCAGCCCGATGTGATCAGCCGCCGACGCCAGCAGCCGCCCCGCCAGCCACGCCGGTGTGAGCAGCACGGCGCCGACCAGCCACCCCGCCGAGGCGTGCGAGACGATGGTGGTCGCAATGGCCGGGGTGATCCGCCGCCCGTGCATCCGCCCGAAGATCTGCACGCCGATCCGCTCGATCTCCGTCAGCGCCGCCAGCACCAGCCACGCCACCATGGTCCACAGCGGCAGCAGCAGAAAGATCGCCACGGAAACCGCCTCGAACATCGACCCCAGCCTCTGCTCCAGCCCCAGGGCCTGGAGGATCGAGGCGTGCATGGCGACCAGGGCCGCGGCGCCGAACAGCAGCGCCCGGCGCATCCGGTCATCGGTCGGAAAGCCGATGCGAACCTCGCGCCAGATGGCCCGGCGGTGCAGGGCGGTATCCAGCGCCGTCCGCAGCAGGGCCCCGAGCGTTGGCTCGATCTGAGCCGCGGTTCCCCGCCGGCGCTGCGGCAGGCTCTCGGCGATCGGCCTCCCGCACTCCGGACAGGCGCCCGACTCGTCCAGCCCGCCGATAACATAGCCGCAGCGTTCGCACAGCAACTGGTACTCGTCGACCGGCGGCATCGGGGATTGTTCGCCCCGGCGGCGTCGGCCGTTCCCCAGCGGCCGGCCCCGGCTGCCGATAGCATGTGCCGCCAGCGAGGGGCCGATGATCACGATCCGGCGGATCAGCGCGGACAACCCGTTCTACCAGCAGGCCATCGCGCTGCGCGAATGGGCCCTGCTGCGCCCGATCGGCCTGGATTTTCAGGCCTGGCTCGAGAAGTTCCCCGGATACGAGGAGCGGATGGAGCACTTCGTGGCCATCCTCGACCATCCCGACGGGCCGCGAGTCGTGGGCTGCGCCGGCCTGGTGGTCGAGCAGGAGGCCGGGCGCGGGCGGGTGGTGCAGATGGCCGTCGACCCCCAGCGCCAGGGAGAGGGCATCGGGCGCCGCCTGCTGTCGGCGGTGGAGGCCCGGGCCATCGGCGATCTGGGCCTCTCGACGCTGTACTGCCACGCCCAGAGCAGCGCGGTGGGCTTCTACGAGCGCCAGGGCTGGCAGGCTGTCGATGAGGAGTTCGAAGAGGCCGGGATCCCCCACCGGGTGATGACGATGGCCGGATCCGGCCCGGATCTGCAAGCCTCTGGCCCTGAAGCGTTTGCGCCCCAATAATACAGCACTTGCGAGCCTCGTCGTGACCCACAGCACCTGCGCCATCTTCAACCAGCACGGCCTGCGCCGGACCCGCCAGCGGGCACTGGTCTACGAGGCCCTCGCCTCCACCAGATCGCACCCGACCGCCGACGAGTTGTACGAGCGCCTGCGGACCAGCGAGGCCGGCCTGAGCCTGGCAACGGTCTACAACGCGCTGGAAGCCTTCCTTGCGGCGGGGCTGTGCCGGCGCATTCCGAGCCCGACCACCAGCGGCTCCTGCCGCTACGACGCCTGCGTCGAGGATCACGCCCACGTCATCATGCCGGATGGGCGGGCCATGGATGTGCCCGCCGATGTCGGCGATGAACTGCTGGAGCGACTGAACGACCAGGAGATCATCGGCGCCATCGAGCAGCGCCTGGGCGTGCGGATCACCGGCTTCAGCGTCCGCCTGCTGGCGGAGAACGCCGAGTCGCAGACGCACTGAGCAGGCGCTTGATCGGCGCCCGCCGGCTCACGCCACCCCCACCGCCTCCGCGTCCCGGTCGCTGAGCATGCCGCCATCGCTGCGCTGGCGCACCGTCCCGTCGCGCTTCCATGAGCGCTCGCAGCGCGGCTCGCCAGTGAGGTCGCGCACGACCGGCGCCTTCGCCGAGGCGTCCAGTTCCACGCGGCTGACGCCGAGCAGATCGGCCAGGTCGACCGAGTCGAATCGCCCCAGCGTTCCATCGGGATCGGGCATCGTGACGCCCAGATCCAGCGGGTTGTCCACGCCGAGGGCGCCGTCGCCCGAGTCGGCCCGTGCCCGCTCGATGGCAGTGAGGGCGGCGTCGCGGGCGCTCATGACCTGCTTCCACCCGTCGTCGGCGCTGATGTCGAAGCTGGTGATGAACTCCTCGGTGTGCACCGTCACGCTGGTGTCGCCATCGGGCGTCTTGCGCATGGCCCGCAGCGCCTCATCGGCGGTGTGGCACAGCACCGGCGCCAGCAGGCGCACCAGACCGTCGGCGAGGTTCCACATCGCCGTCTGCGTGCGCCGGCGGCGCGGCGAATCGGCCCGGTCGCAGTAGAGCCGGTCCTTGACGGCGGCGAGATACGTCGCGCTGAGCGTCTCGTTGCAGAAGTCGTACAGGGCGCTGTGGGCCGAGCGGAAGTCGTACCGCTCGTACGCCGCGACAACTGTCTGCGCCACCCGCTCGTACGCGCCGAGTACCCACGCGTCGATCGATGTCGGCGTAAAGGCGCCGGGCTCGACGCGGTCCTTTGCCGGGTCGAAGTCGTCGAGGTTGCTCAGCAGGAAACGCAGCGTGTTGCGCACCTTGCGGTAGCTCTCGCCGGCCAGCCGGAAGAACTCGTCATCCACCTTGACATCGTTCTCGTAGCTCAGCGAGCTGACCCACCAGCGCAGCACATCCGAGCCGTACTTGCGGAACAGCTCTTCGATGGTGTCGCCCTTGCTCTTGGAGAGCTTGCGCCCGTCCTTGTCGTTCATGAACCCGTGCGTGACGATGGTGCGGTACGGCGCCCGCCCCATCATCCCCAGGCTGGGCAAGAGCGAAAGCTGGAACCAGCCGCGGTGCTGGTCCGAACCCTCCAGGTACAGCTCCACCGGGAACCCTGCGTCCCCGAGCCGCTCCCGCATCACCGCGTTCCAGCTCGAGCCGCTCTCGAACCAGACATCAAAGATGTCCTGGCCCTTGCGCAGCGTCGCCAGATCCGCCTGCTTCAGCCCCTGCGGGGCGTCTGGATCCTGCGCCGGGTCGTACCCCTTGAGCAGTTCCTCCGCCGTGGCGCTGAACCAGTAGTCCGAGCCGTGCGCCCGCACCTGCTGCGCCACTGCCCGCGTCGAGGCGGCCGTCATCAGCGACTCGCCGGATGGCGCAAAGAACGCCGGGATCGGCAGGCCCCAGGCCCGCTGGCGGCTGACGCACCAGTCCGGGCGCGACTCCAGCATGCCGCGCATGCGGTTGCGCCCCCACGCCGGCACGAACCGCACGCGCTCGTCTCCGCCGACGCCGGTGTCGATCGCTGCCAAGGCCAGCTCGCGCAGGGCCTTGCCATCGCGCTTCGTCCTGACATCCACGCCGACGAACCACTGCTCGGTGCAGCGGAAGATCACCGGCGTCTTGCTGCGCCAGTCGTGCGGGTAGGAGTGCATGAACTTCTGGTCAAAGTACAGATGCCCGCTGGAGCGCAGATGCTCGGTGATGGCGTCGTTGGCCTTCCAGATGCTCATGCCGCGGAGCCACTGGGCGACGGTGTCGTCGTACGTCCCGTCCGCCAGCACCGGGCAGTACACCGGCAGCCCCTCGGCCAGGCCCGTGCCGTAGTCCTCGGCGCCGTGACCGGGCGCCGTGTGCACCAGGCCCGTGCCATCCTCGGTCGTGACATAGTCGGCCTCGACGACGGACCACAGCTTGTCGAGATCCCACACCGCGTCGCCGACGCGGCACTGCTCGCCGAAAGTCGGCGCAGCGTCCAGCAGCGGCTGGCGGTACTTGAGCCCGACGAGGGCGTCACCGAAGGCGGTCGCCAGCACCTCGACCTGCTCGGACCCGGCCGCTTTCGTGACGGCCTCGACCAGCCGGCGGGCCAGCACCGTGATGTTTCCGTCGATGCGCACCAGCGCGTACTCGATGTCGGCCCGCACCGCCACCGCCAGGTTGGCCGGCAGCGTCCAGGGCGTGGTGGTCCAGATCATGAAACTCGGCGTCTGCTCCGGGCGGTCGCCCGCGCCGAGCCCGAAGGCGTCATACACCGCCGCCGCATCGACCGCCTCGAAGTCGACGTAGACCGATGTATCCTCACGGTCGTCATACTCCAGCTCCGCCTCGGCCAGCGCCGTCTCGTTCTCGATCGACCAGTGCACCGGCTTGAGGGCCCGGTAGACCAGCCCCTGCTCCAGGAGCGACGCCAGAACCTCCAGCGTGGCGCCCTCGTACGTCGGCTGCATGGTGAGGTACGGATCCTTGTAATCCGCCAGCGTCAGCAGGCGGGTCATCTGCTCGGTGTGCAGTTTGTGGAACTTCTCGGCGTACTTGCGGCACTCGCGCCGCACCGCCATCCGGCGCGTGTCCTCATCCAGCGAGCGCAGCTTCTCGATCTTGCCGCTCTCGACCAGTTCGGTCATCACCTTGTGCTCGATGGGCAGGCCGTGGCAGTCCCAGCCCGGCACGAACGGGCAGTCGAAGCCCATCATGGTGCGGGTGCGCACCACGAAGTCTTTCAGGCACTTGTTCATCAGGTGCCCGAGATGGATGGATCCGTTGGCGTACGGCGGGCCATCGTGGAAGATGTACTTCTCCCGCCCGGCCCGCGCCTCGCGGATCCGCTGGTACAGGTCCATCTTGGCCCAGCGCTTCAGGCTGGCCGGCTCGTTCTGCACCAGGTTCGCCTTCATCGGGAAGCTGGTCTGCGGCAGGTTGAGGGTCTGGCGGTAGCGGTTCTTGTCGGTCTGGGACGCCCCGGTGGTCGGGGCGCCGGTGGATTCGGACATGGCTGCGGCCTCGCAAAATCCCGGGCTGGCCCGGGCAGTGGTCCCTGATCATCATCGGCGGCGCGGGGCGCCGCATGGTCAGTTCGGCGCGCCCGGAAGTGGCGCATCGCCGGCAAAACGGATGTCGATGGTAGGCCGAGGCGGGTTTTTGGCTGCCCGGATCGGGCGAGGGCCCCGGCGATCCTGCCGCCGGCCCGGAGCGGGCGCAGCGGCCACTGGCCCCTCAGCGGGGCCTGGCAATTCGGATCGACCTGTACGCGAGGTGGCGCATGGCTCTTTCTTCGGCCGGCAAGGCCGACGTCTGGAGGAGTATACCGGCCAGCCTGGACCTCCGCGCGCCAACCCGGCGCCGGATACCATGGCTGTCCGTGCAGCCGAGTCTCCGCCGCGTCGGCGGGGAGCGGGGGACCCACCGCCGCGCGTCGCGGCAGGGGCGCAGGGATCGGCCGATCCCGGGCCACTTTCAGGGCCTAGCCCGTCAGCTAACCCCGCAGGCGTGTGAAGGGGCACGACGAGAGCCCTCCTGAGGCCGATCGGCCGGGCAGCCATGGGCTCGCGCGCGTGCGAATGCGGCGATCGATCGCGCAGGCAGGCAGGACTGCCGGCGGGCGGCGCTCGCGTGGACCCGGAAGATGAAGAACAACCAACGCGGGCGCCGCGACTGGATCGGGTCAGCCGCGCGCCGCGGCAGGGAGGCGCTTGGCGCCACGCTGCGAATCGGCAGACGCAGCTGGGCGCGGTGGACGCGGGCGTGGGATCGCCTGCGGGCGCCGCAGCAGTTGATCGTCGCCTTTGGGATCAACGCCCTCGTCGGGACAGCCGTGCTCTGCCTGCCCGCCGCGAAGGAAGCGCCCACGGCAGCGCTGGACAGTCTGTTCAACGCCGTCAGCGCAATCTCGACCACCGGCCTGACCACCACGACCGTCTCCGGCAGCTACACCATGCTCGGAGAGTTCGTGTTGCTGGCGCTATTCCAGATCGGCGGCATCGGTGTAATGACGCTCTCGTCGCTGTTCATCCTGGCTCGCGGCGGTGAACTCTCGGCCGGACGGATGGGGATTCTGAAGAGCCAGTTCGCGCTGCCGCACTACTTCGTGATGCGACACTTCGTCGTGCAGGTCATCGCATACACGGTCATCTGCGAACTGCTCGGCGCCGGGCTGCTCTGGTGGCGCTTTGCGGCACTTGGCGTCGATCAGCCGCTCTGGTCGGCCGTGTTTCACTCCGTCTCCGCGTTCGCGACTGCCGGTTTCAGCCTTAACAGCGACAGTATGGAGTCGTTCGCGGGCGATTCGGTCGTGAATCTCGTCATTGGCGTCCTGTCCTACCTCGGCGCCATCGGCTTCATCGTGGCCCAGGACGTCTGGTACTCCCTCAAGCTGCGTGAGCGGATGCTGACGTTCACCTCCCGAGTGATTCTGAGCATGACCGGGGGGATCTTCGTGCTCGGCACGGCCATGCTCTTTCTCTTCGAGCCTGCCATCGCTGATCTGCCACCGGGCCAGCGCCTGCTCACCAGCGCATTCCAGATCATGACCGCATCCAGCACCGCCGGCTTCAACACGATTCCGATGGCGTCGCTGTCGTCGGCCGGGCTGGTGGTGATCATGATCGCCATGCTGATCGGCGCCTCGCCCAGCGGTACCGGCGGGGGCATCAAGACCACGAGCGTCTCGGCGCTGCTCGGAAACCTGCTCAGCGTGCTGCTGGGTCGCGATCGCGTCGTGCTGCTGGGCCATGAAGTGCCGACGGTGCGCGTGCTCTACGCCACGGCGGCAACGACGCTCTACCTGGCGGGCCTCACGGTGGGCGTGGTCGTACTCTGCTTCACGGAACGGCAGGGGTTCCTGCCCGTCGTCTTCGAGGCCGCCAGCGCCATCGGAACCGTTGGCCTGTCGATGGGGATCACCGGCGAACTGACGGCGCCGGGCAAGCTGGTCATCATCACCCTGATGCTCGCCGGCCGCTGTGGACCGCTCACCATCGGGCTGGCGCTGCTGCGCCCCATGCCCGCCCCCGGCGGTCTGCGCCGAGACGACCTTGCGGTATAGCGGCGTTCAGGTCAGCTGCGCTCGAAGGCTGCGCCGCGGACCGTCCGGACGGGAAGTCGGGATCCACGCGCTCCACGCCGGTGATCACTCGCGCGCGCCGGGCCGCGGTTCGATGTCACTGTCTGCTGGACCTCCATCGCATCGGGGGCCAGCCCCGGCGCCATCGCGTGAGAACACGACCGGTTCCTTCAGCCGCCGCCCCACTCGGGGTTCGGCTCGCTCGGGACCGGCGCCCCGAGGTCCTCTCGCCACCGGCGCAGCAGCGCGTGCAGGCGGTCGCGGTCATCGGAGCGGGCCTCGCTCAGGTCGCGCTGCTCGCCGGGATCCGCGCCCAAGTCGTACAACTCCAGCCGCCCGTCCTCGAAGTACTCGATGAGTTTCAGATCGCCATGGCGCACCACCGAGCACGGTGTGGTGCGCCATGGTCCTTCAATCAGACCACCAGACTCCAGATACGCAGGGAAGTGCCAGAACAGGGCTCGCTGGCCCATCGCCTCGCCGCGCAGCAGCGGCGCGAGGCTGACGCCATCGAGCGGCTGGGCCGGCTGTTCGGCGCCGGCGATCTCCAGCAGCGTCGGATAGAAGTCCACGCCGATCACCGGCGTCTCGACCACGCGCCCCGGCTCGACCACGCCCGGCCAGCGCACCAGCATCGGCACGCGGATGCCGCCCTCGTAGAACATGCCCTTGGCGCCGCGCAGCGGCGCAGCGCTGGTGACGCCGCCGAACCCTCCGTTGTCGCTGGTCAAGATCACCAGCGTGCTGTCGCGCAGGCCGTCGTCGAGGGCGTCCAGCAGGCGCCCGACGTTGTCATCAAGGGCGTCAATCATCGCGGCGTACCGCGCATTGCGATGCCGCTGGCCGCGCGCCCGCGACCGGGCCCGCTCCAGGCGCTCCTGCTCCGGCTGCAGCGGCGCATGCACCGTGTAGTACGACAGCATGCAGAAGAACGGCGCATCGGCGCGCTTGATGAACCCGATCGCCTCGTCGGTCAGGCGCGTCGTCAGGTACTCCCTCTCCGGGCCATCGGGCAGGTCCGGGTTCTGGTACGGGCTGAAATAACTGGCCGGATGGCCAGTGAGGTTGCCGCCGACATTGGTGTCGAATCCCTGCGCAATCGGCCCCGTTGCGCCGTCCCCGAGATGCCATTTCCCGAAGAATCCGGTGGCGTAGCCGGCGTCGCGCAGCGCCTCGGCGATCGTGACTGCCTGCCGATCAAGCCGGCGCTTCGTCTCCGGCACGAGCAGGCGCCGGTCCTGCTCGCGCCCGCGCCGGGAGGTGATGACCGTGTACACGCCCGTCCGCGGCGCATACTGCCCGCTCAGGATCGCGGCCCGCGATGGTGCGCAGTTGGCGCACGCGGCGTACGCCTGCGTGAACATCGCCCCCTGCGCCGCCAGCGCATCCAGCCGCGGCGTGCGGTAGTAGTCGCTGCCGGCAAAGCCGGCGTCCGTCCAGCCGAGGTCATCGGCCACGATCAGCACGATGTTGGGCGGCGCTGCCGCGGCGGCGCCGCCGAGCAGCAGGGCGATGAGCACAGTCAACCACAATCGCACCACAGAGCCCCTCCCGCGCCGCCCCCGGCTACGACACAATCCGCTCGAAGCGAACCGCCGACCCGTCCGGGCGCGCAAAGTAGGTCTCGACCCGTTCGATGCCCGTGATCTCGCGGACGCGGCGCGACGCAACCGCCAGATCACGCATCTGCTGCGCCTCCAGCGCTTCGGCGGCCAGCCCCAGGGTCATCGCGTAGAACGCGCAGCGGTAGTGACTGATCAGCACGATCCGATCCAGCCCGTGCGCCTCGACCAGGAACCGCAGTTCCTGGGCCACCCCCTCGTGCTCCAGCGTCGCCTGCCGATGGCCCGCCAGCGTCCCCGGCCCCCCCGGCAGGGCGACGCGGTCATACCGCGGCATCCCAAGACCGTTCATGAGGAAATCGTCGCACTGCTCGCCGAAACGCCCGTCCGAGCAGTAGATCGCTGCGCCGTGCAGCCGCTCGGGATCGAACGGCACAGCGCTGCGAAACACGGTCTCGCCTGGGGCCCCGCTCACCGCGGAGCATACGCCCCCAACTGCGCCGGCGCTACCGCCGGCTCGCCGCGGCCGGACGCTGATCCGCAGCCGCCGACCAGCGGACCGTCCCCGGCTCGCCCGCCCATACCGTGTAGACGCCATCAGCGAAGACCGGCGGCGCAAAGCCCGGCCGCGGCGCCCGCATGGTGTAGACGATCTCGCCGGTCGCCTGATCGACCACCTGAATCACCGGCTCGGCCACGCCCGCCACCGTCACGGGCGCGAGGTAGCCGACCGGCGCCGGCCCGGCGTTGTCAAGCTGGTGGACCGTCCTGGGCCAGCCGCGGTACTGCTCAGCGCCGGGATCCGCAGGATCCGCCCAGCGGGGCCAGCACTCGAACGTAGTGGTGCGCGACGCCCGGTCCAGGCGCACGATCCCGAAGCCCGGCGCCCGGTCGTACAACGCGCTGGGCTCGCGCCCGCTGCGCAGCGGATTGGCAATGGCGTGCACCGTCATCAGGTTGCCGAAGCCATCGATGAAATCGCCGGTGTACTTCGGCGCCCCCGGCTCGCGATTGGCCCCGCCATCCGCCGGGAAGAACCGGCGCGGCCAGGTGTTGGCGATCGCCGGGCTCGTGAACGCGTAGCCCCCGTCGCGAAACTCGTCGGCGCCGTACTCGATCAGGCTGCCGAGGTGCTGATCCCCCGCGAGGTGAATCGCCAGAGCCCGGCGCAGCAGCCGAACCGCGCGATTGCGCGCGCTCTGCGGCCAGCCGTTTGAATCGGTATCTGCTGCGAGCTTGTATCCCTCGGGATACACATCTCCCTCGAAGTAGGGCAGGCTCGGGATCACGTTGCCGCTGGTGGCGTCCTGCGGAATCGTCGCGACGTTGGCAAACGGCGACTGTGACAGCGCAACCTTGATCCAGATGTCGCCGGAGTAGTCCTCGCCCCACTGCTCCAGAAAACGCTCCTGCCGAGCGCCCAGCAGCGGCGCGCCCTCGACATCGGCATCCCGCGGATCGAACTCGGGATTCTGGAACCAGCCGTTGACGACGTTGCCCTCGGGCACGAGTACGCTGGCAGAACCCTTGAACTGCCGGTCCGAGAGGATTGCAAAGCTGGCGCCGCCCCAGTCCAGGCGCGTGAAGTACACGCTGATACCCTGCAACGACGGCGCCGGGTCGACCGGATCGGGCAGGTGGCTCGTCTGCGTTCGGTGCACCACGTTGACGAAGCGCGGCGACATCTTGTACCCGCCTGCGTCCTGCGCTGTCAGCCCGTCGCGCTGCTGCGCCCTGCGCCCGCCTGCCCCCCACAGGTTGCCGTGGTAGACATCGTGATCATCCGGGATCGTCACCGTCGGCGTGTTGGCCATCAGCCCGCGGAACGACCACACGAACCGGTACCACTTGTAGAGATAGTCGAGGATGGCGATGTCATCCGTCCGCGCGTCGACCGGGTCCAGGTCGCCCTCGTAGAGCTGATCGCCCGCGAAGAACACCAGATCCGGCTCGGCCGACTTCACGTGCGCAGCCGTCTCGGCGTGCGGAAACCACATGCCATCGTGATTCCACCGCAGGCCTCCGGTGTAGTGCTTGGCGCAGTTGAGTGACGCGATCACCAGTTCGCCATCGGTCGGCTCCGCCCGGATCAGCGCCCCGGCGTTGACCGGCGAGAGCAGTTCCGACGGACCGGTCGGCTCGTACCGCACGATGCACGGAATATCGCGCGAGGTGTCCCAGTCCTCGACGCGGAACGAGAACGTGCATGCGTCGGGATCAAGCTCGGCGGCAGCGACCTCGAGCCAGCCGCGATCACCCTGGACCAGCAGCGACGCCGTCCGGTTGTCCTCCGGCCCCAGCGGTGGCATCTGCGCTGTGAGCTTGAGCGTACCTCTGCTTACGGTGTACTGCGTCCCCAGGATCGGGCCGAAGCTGCGCCCGATGCTCGTCGTGACGTCCGGTCCCGTCACCGACCAGTTGCGAAAGCTCCATCCAGGACCTCCGCTGGCGACCAGCGCTGTCAGTCCGTCGATCTGCTCCTGCGCCAGCCCGCTCCACTGCGCGCTGCCAACGATCGCGCCCGACTCGACATCCGCCAGCTCGGCGTGCAGCGTCCAGCCGAGGTGCGCTTTGCTGGCGCGCACCGTGAGTCGTTGCCACGCGCCCTGCGGCGCGACATCGCCCGTGCGCTGCGCCGGCTCGATCTGGGGCGCGTCGCCCTCGCGCAGCGGCCCGCCGATCGACCACTGCCCATCGCCGCCTGCGCTGATGGTGTTGTCGCGCAGCCCGAGGCGCCCGCCATCACCGACGACCGCCAGCAACCCGCCATCCGGCGCCGGCCGGTGATGAACCTGCGCACTCAGCCGGTAGTCGATTGCATCCGAACCCGCCCCCAGCAGGATGCCCGCAAAGCCGCCGGCGCCGGCGCCCCACCGCTCGGCCCGGATCTCCACCGACACCGAGAACCCCGTCGCCCGCTCGCCGATCTGGCGCGTCAGCAGGAACAGCGTCCGCAGCGGGAAGCTCGCTCGCGTCTCGACGCACCGGACCACCCCGCCCTCCAGCCGCCAGTCCTGCAGCCGGTTGGCCCAGTAGGACGGGCCTATCCAGACCCGGTCCGGCGCGGCGTCCCAGCCGGACTCGAAGTCATCGGCCGGCGCCGGCGCCGCCGCGATCGCAATCAGGAGCGTGATCAGCAGTGCGCATCGAGCCATGTCGTACCCTCCCCGCTGCCCAGGGGTGAGGCTACCCGCCCCCCGCCGCTCGGGTCGGCGCCCGTCTGCCCGCGAGATCTCGCTCCGACTCGACCCCCACCGGGCCGAGCCCCCGGCCGGCGCCGCCAGCGCGTGCAACTGCCGCCGCCAGATCACTTTGCGCGGCGGGGGCGCGTTCAGACCGGAGAGATCGTTGACAGGTGTTCGCCGACATGGTTGACACCCTAGCGGGGCCCCGCTGCGGGCCACCGCCGCCATCGCCTCCTCGCGCCCGCTCCCGGGCAGTGGACCGGAGCAGGCCGCCCGTTAGAATCTCCGCGGCGGAGCCCTCCGGGGCCCTCACGCCTCCCTAGCTCAATTGGTAGAGCAGCTGACTCTTAATCAGCGGGTTCGGGGTTCGAGTCCCCGGGGGGGTACTTTCGCGGCGGGACTGCCGACTGCCGCCATCACGGTGACCACGTCGGCCCCGTCCGGTGCGACCGAGCCGGCGCAGCCGGGCGGACGCCTACCCCGCCTCGCGTAACCTTATCCCAACATGCCTCGACGGCGCCGAGGGTCGCGGACGATCATCTGGGCCGCGGCCGGGCTCTTCTGCCTGACCGCCGCGGCATGGACTGCCAGCCTCTTCGGCTACGCCTGCCTCTGCCGCGGTCGTCGATCGATCTGGATCGAGTCGGGCAATCTCCGGTACGTCTGGGCCTACCCACCGAACGCGCGCGAGGAGCAGACCCCGCAGGGACTCACCTTCGGGCGCTACTGGTGGCAGCCTCGATACTCCATGCGCCAGCGGACCTGCTGGCTGCCCAAGTGGGAAGATCAGGGAACCTGGCACAGCCTGCATGTCCCGCTCTGGCCGCTTGCAGCCCTCGGCGCCGGAGGGGCGCTGCTGGCATGGCGCATGGGCCGACGACGGGCCAGCGCCGAACTGTGCCAGCGCTGCGGCTACAGCCTCGCCGGTCTGCCTGCCGGCGCTCCATGCCCGGAGTGCGGGCGCACACCGGCCTGACTCGACGCCGACGGCCCCTCAGAACTTCACCTCGGTCTGCACCCAGAGCTTCGTCGTATCAGGCTGCCCGTTGTGCCCGTCGAACAGCGCCGCCTTCACCAGCACCGACCACATCGGGCGAATCTGCTTGCTGGCGACCAGGTCGATCTCGTGGCCCAGGTCCTCCCCGCCCTCGTCGCTCCAGAACTGGTGATAGATCACCGCCGACTTGATGTCCCACGGCAGGTCGAGGCCACCGGCGATGTACAGGTCCTGCAGCCCATCGGCCGGCGTCGTGAGGAACTGATCTGCAAAGCCCTGGAAGGCGTGATTGGTGCCAAGTGGGAAGCGGAAGCCGACCTTGCCATCGTCGCTGCCGAGCAACTGGTACCCCGCCGTCACGGATCCGAGCCCCCGGCGCGCCAGCCGGGCCTCGGCCGCGAAGAAGTCCACTTCGAAGTCCACGGGATTGCTCCCCGCATCCGTCTGCCGCGCGTACGTCAGCGCATAGTCGACGGAGACATCGTCCTCGCCACCATCGCGCCACAACTCGCCCGTCAGGCGCACGCCGTAGTTGTTCACCGAGTTAGTCGGATCATCCTCTTCGAAGTCCAGCAGGTAGACGAACGGTGTGATCTTCAGTTCCGGCAGCGCCGTGTACGACACGTTGATCAGGTGCGAATCCGAATCCGGGTTCGGCCCGTCCGGCCCGAAGATCCGCTGCACGCCCCAGACATAGGCGTAGAACACGCTCAGCTTCTCGATGCCGAGGTTCGACTGCACACTCACCGAGTCGAACGTCTGCTCGAACTGGCGCCAGCCGACGTTGCCGATGAACCGGTCATCGTCCAGCTTGATCCGCTGCCGGCCGCCCTTGATGTCCAGCGACATCTCCGAGTCCAGCATGCCTGTGCGCCGGTAGCGGCCATAGGCCTGGTTGACCTCCGTGCCCGGCGGATCGGCAATCACCGTGTGGTCAGGCGACCCGTCGCCGGTCTGCGGCACGTAGTAGTCATTCGGCGTCGGTGTCGCGACGTTCTCCATCTCGACGAAGCCGCTGACACCCCAGTACGGCTTGCTCTCGTAGCCGAGACGGATGCGGTTGGTCAGCGCTGTGGACTGCTTCTTGCCGGTGGTGTCCGCCAGTTCCAGTCGCAGGCGATCATCGAAGTGGATCTTGCCCGATACCAGCGCATCGAACGGGTCCTCCGCCGGCGCATCGGGATCTGACAGCCAGCCCGTCGGCGGGCGCTGCGCCACCGTGGGCGGCGCCTCCGGCTCCGCCGCGTCGACCGGCTGCGCCTCGGGCGGCTCGGTCGCCGGCTGAGCCGCCATCGTCGCCGTCGCCGCCGCCGCGATCAGTCCTGCTGCGAACCCTGTGCCAGCTTTCATGAAGACCTCCAGACCCCACTGCCTGCGCCGCGCGGATCTCGGGCGCTTCGTGACCAGTGCATACTGTATCCCGCTGTCGCCCGCGCCGCAGCGCTGCGCAATGAAGCCCAGATGCAATGGTCCTCATGCGCCGATCATCGAAGATACATGTTGTGCGCGCTGCTGAAATGCGCCGTCGCCACCCGTAACATGACAAAGCACATGACTTCAAACGCATCGAAAGGAGCCGCCATGCGCCTCGAAACCATGATGGATCTTTACACGCACGAACTCAAGGATCTGTACAACGCCGAGTCGCGCCTGCTCAACGCCCTGCCGAAGCTGGCCGCCAAAGCGTCGTCCTCGGAGCTGCGCAGCGCGATCGAGTCGCACCTGAAGGAGACGCGCACGCACCACGACCGGCTGGAGCAGATTTTCCGCGGCCTCGACGCTCGCCCCACCGGCGAGCAGTGCGAAGCCATGGACGGCCTGCTGCGCGAAGCCGATGAGATCCTGCAGGCCGACGGCGCCGGCGCCGCGATCGACGCCGGCATCATCGCCATGGCCAATCGCATCGAGCATTATGAGATCGCCGGCTACGGCGCAGCCCGCACGCACGCCCGCGATCTCGGACGCGACAGCGACGCCGACCTGCTCGATCAGACGCTGCAGGAAGAAGCGGCCGCCGATGAGGCCCTGACCAATCTCGCTACCGGCAGGGTCAACCCCGACGCCTGCAACTGCTGACCGCGCGCAACTGGAGCGCCAATGCCGCGGCGCGACGACATCCCGCCAGGCTGGAGCTACAACCCGGCAACCTGGGGCCAGCGCCTCCCCATCGTCGGCCTCGCCGTGCTCGGCGGCGCCATCGCGGGCTACCTGGCGCTGTGGCAGTACGACATCGTGGACACCGTCTGGGAGCCCTTCTTCGGCGACGGCTCCCGACGCATCCTCGACTCGGAACTCTCTTACCTGCTGCCGATCCCGGATGCCGCGCTGGGCGCACTGGCGTATCTTGCCGACGCGGCAGCCGGCGCCATCGGCTCGCGCCGGCGCTGGCGCACCATGCCGTGGATCGTCGTCATCTTCGCGATCCTTGTCGGGCCGCTGGGCGCTGTCAGCATCGGGCTCGTCATCGCCCAGCCCGTGCTCTACGACGCGTGGTGCACCCTCTGCCTGGCCACGGCCCTGATCTCCACCGTGATGATCGGCCCCGCCATGGATGAGGCCCTCGCGACGCTCCAGCACCTGCGCCGCGTGCACGACGACCCGAACCGATCCCTCTGGCGCGCCTTCTGGGGACTCCGGCCCGCGCCGGACCGCCCGCGAACCCGGGGAGACTGACATGTGGGCCCAGGCCGTCATCGCGATCATCGGCGTCTGGCTCATGGCGGCGCCCGCGGTGATCGGATACGGGCCGCCGGCGGCCGCCAGCGATCGAATCGCCGGCCCCATCATCGCCGCCCTGAGCGTGGTGGCCATCGCCGAGGTCACGCGCCCGCTGCGCCGGGCCAGCATCCCGGTCGGGCTCTGGCTCATCATCGCGCCGCTGATCTTGAGCTACCCCGCCGGCGCAGCGCTTAACAGCGTCCTGTGCGGCAGCGCCATCGTGGGCCTCGCGCAGGTGCGCGGCGCCATCAGGACCAGCTTCGGCGGCGGGTGGTCGGCCCTGTGGCGCCCCCGCGATGCGCCGCCGCAGCACTGACAGGAGAAGTCTGCCATGCCAGTGGATCGACACACCATTCTCATCACGGGCGGTTGCGGCATGATCGGCTCTGCCCTGGCCCGCCGCCTCGCCGACGACTACCACATCGTCCTCTTCGACATCAAGGAGCCCTCGGCCGACGCCGCCGAACGGGCCGACTTCATCTACTGCGACATCACCAGCGACGCCAGCGTCCATGACGCCGTCCGGCGCCTGCCCGACAGCCTTGCCTCCGTGCTGCACCTCGCGGCGTACTACGACTTCGCCGGCGAGCCCAGCCCCCTCTACGACCAGGTCACCGTCAAGGGAACCGGCCGCCTGCTCGACACGCTCCGCCTCGAGCAGAAGCTCGTCGATCAGTTCATCTTCTCCAGCACCATGCTCGTCCACAAGCCGACGCGCCCCGGCCAGCCCATCAACGAGGACGATCCCCTCGAGGGCCGGTGGGACTATCCGAAGAGCAAGATCCGCACCGAGCAGCTCATCCGCCGCCAGCGCGCCGAAATACCCGCCGTCCTCCTGCGGATCGCCGGCGTCTACACCGACCGGTGCGACTCCATCCCCATCGCCCATCAGATCCAGCGCATTCGCGAACGCCGCCTCACCGCCCACGTCTTCCCCGGCGACACCTCCCACGGCCAGGCCTTCGTACACCTGGACGATCTGGTCGACGCCTTCGCGCAGGCCGTGGAGCGGCGAGCCGAGCTTCCCGAGGAGATCCCCATCCTGATCGGCGAGCCTGCGACCTACAGCTATCAGCAGTTGCAGCGCGCCATCGCCAAGCTCGTCCACAACGAGGACGACTGGCTCACCGAGCAGATCCCCAAGGCCGTCGCCCGCAGCGGCGCGTGGGTCCAGGACCGCATACCCGGCGTCGAGGAGCCGTTCATCAAACCGTGGATGGTCGATGTCGCCGACGACCACTACCAGCTCGACATCACCCGGGCCCGCACCCGACTCGACTGGAAGCCAAGGCGCGACCTCGTGCAGCAGTTGCCCGTCATGATCGACCATCTCGAGGATGATCCCGAGATGTGGTATCGGCGCAACGGCCTGAAGCTGCACGCCGAGGCCCGCCACTGAGCGCCAACCGGCGCAGCCCTAGAGTGTCGGGAGAAGGAGAGATCCCGTGGACCAGCCACTCAAAGATCCCTGGCTCGTCGCCGCATGGCCCGGCCTTGGCAACGTCGCCGTCGGCGCCGCCGTCTACCTCGTCAACAGCCTCGATATGACCCCGGTGCACGAACTGGCCGCCCGCGCCCAGTTCGCCCCCCAGCACATCGATATCCAGCGCGGCGTGGCACGCATCCCGCGCCTGCCGCGCAGCCGCGTCTTTCAGTGGCGCAATCCCGGCGACGGGCGCGACCTGCTCGTCTTCATCGGCGAAGCTCAGCCCCAGATCGGCGGCTGGGAGATCGCCACCGAACTGCTCGACTACGCCGTCCGGCGCGGCGTCTCCCGCGTCGTCACCTTCGCGGCCCTGGCCACGCAGCTTCACCCGGCAAGCGACCCCGCCGTCCGCGGCGCCGTCACCGACCCGGGACTGCTCGCGGAGCTGCGCCAGTACGAAGTCGAGGCCCTCACCGAGGGCCAGATCGGCGGCCTCAACGGCGTCGTGCTCGCCGCGGCGATCCAGCGGGCCATCCCCGGCGTCTGCCTCATGGCCGAGATCCCCTATTTCGCCGCGGGCGTGCCCAACCTGATCTCGTCGCGCTGCGCCCTGGAGGTCTTCACCGCCCTCGCAGACATCCACATCGATCTCACCGAGTTGCAGCAGCAGGGCGAGGCCGTCCGCGCTGCGCTGCTGGAGCTGATGGAACGAATGCGGGCCGAGGCCGAGCGCCAGGGCGCCCAGGCCGAGGAGGACGAGCCGGAGACCGAGTTCGGCGGTGAACTCGAGACGCCCGCGGCGGAATCGTCCGAGGAGGCGGAGCGGGAGCCAAGGACCCCGGATCTCCCGCTGGAAGCCCGCAGCCGCATCGAACGGCTCTTCGAGCAGGCCCGCCAGGACCGCTCGACGGCCTTCCACCTCAAGGAGGAACTCGACCGCCTCGGCGTCTTCGAGCAGTACGAGGACCGCTTCCTCGATCTCTTCCGCCGCGCCGAGTAGGCGGCGCCCCGCATCGGACCCGGCTCGCCCCCCTTCCGTCCGTCGAGCAAAATAGAATACAACCTCTAATCGCTGGCGCCCCGCTTGCACCGCTGTCACGGGGCGCCCGGGTGGCGCCACACAGGCCGGAACTGGACACTGCTGGCCCGCGACGGCGCGAATCCGGCCACCTGAGGCCCGCAGAAGTCGCACACGAGGAGACCACCAGGAATGCGTCTGAATTCAAAACTGATTGCGCTGGCGTCGGGACTCACCATGGCGCCCGCAGCGCTCGGCCAGGACTGGGAGTTCTACCCCACCCCATCCCCCGGGCCGATCAACATCCTCTTCGGCTCCGGCGCCCTCGCCGATGATGACGTCTGGGCCGTCGGCCGCTACAGCGTCGAGGCGCCCGGCGGCGGCTTCGACTCGCGCACCCTCACCATGCGCTTCGACGGCGTCGAGTGGAAGCACGTCCCCTCGCCCAGCCCCAGTGTCGTCCGCGGCTACAACCGCCTCGCCGGCGTCGTCGCGATCGCGCCCGACGACGCCCTCGCCGTCGGCACGTACAACCCGGATGACAGTGTCACCTTCGCAAGTCAGACGCTCTTCCTGCGCTTCGACGGCGCATCCTGGAGCGTCGAAGACAGCCCGGTGATCACCGGCGGCTCCAGCTTCGACGCCATCGGGCGCGCAGGCGCGGATATCTGGGCCATGGGCAGCCGCGCCACATCCGAGCCCCCGCCCTCCGCCCTGGTTCAGCCGCTGGCGATGCGCTGGACCGGCTCCGACTGGGAGTCCTTCCCGATCGAGCCGCTCGCGGCCATCGGCGGGCGCAGTTTCAACATCCCCCACGCCATCGACGGCGTAAGCGAAGATGACGCCTGGGCCGTCGGCTCGGCCCAGCAGACCGGGTCGATCGACCCCTTCGGCCCCACGCTCTACATCGTGCGCTGGCAGGGATCGCGCTGGGAACTCTTCGACATCGGCTTCCGGTCCAACAGCCTGCTCAACGATGTGGTGACGCTGGCGCCGGATAACGCCTGGGCCGTCGGCTCCCAGTTCGTCGACGGCGTCGGAACTCAGCCGCTGATCCTGCACTGGGATGGGTCAGACTGGACCTTCGTCGACCTGCCGACCTACCCGGGCGGCCCGACCGAACTGCGCGCCATCGCCGCCCGCTCACCCACCGAGCTCTACGCGTCCGGCACGAACGCCGATGCCGGCGGCCGCCCGCGCCCCTTCATGCTGCGCTACGACGGGTCCTCATGGGAGCAGGTTCCCGTGGCCCCCACCGACGGGCGCGACGAGTGGTTCCGCTCCATGACCACCACCCCCGGCGGCGACATCTGGGCCCTCGGCCAGTACTACCGCCCCTCCGATGACACCCAGCGGGCCCTCGCCCAGCGCCTCGGCGCCTCCGGCTGCCGCGCCGATCTCACCGGCGATGGCGCACTCGATTTCTTCGACTTCCTCGAGTTCCAGAACCTCTTCGCCGCCGGCGACCCGCGGGCCGACTTCACCGGCGACGGCGCACTCGACTTCTTCGACTTCCTGGCGTTCCAGAACGAATTTGCCGCCGGCTGCGCCTGACGCCGCGCAACCCGAGCGCCCTGCGCCCCTTGACCCGCGGCCGCTGGCGCCATCGCCATCACCAAAGTCGCGCCCAGCCACGCCAGCAGTCGCCTCTGCCCGATCATGTCTGCTCCTTCCCGCACCGGATGTCGACGTCCCGGCGCCCGATGGCGCCAGCGCCCGTCCCGCGCGGGTTCTTTACTGGAATACGAATTCGGATTTCACTCCAGCCCGCTGCCGCGCAGGTAGCCCAGCATCAGCCGCGTCAACTCCGCCTCCAACTGGCTCAGGGGAAGCGGCGCAACCGACGCGTGCGGCGAGGCGCCGAACAGGATCCGGTCCCGGCAGATCGCCGACACGAAGTACATGGCTCGCAGAATCGTCTGGCGGGCGTCACCATGAATCTCCTGCGCCCGCGGCATGAACAGCGCCACCACCTGCTCGTTGGCGCGCCGGGCGACCTCCTGCAACTCACGATGATGCGGCCCGGGACTGCGCCGCTGCTCAATCACCAGAGCCCGCAGCAGCCCCTTGCGACGCTGGAAACGCCGGACTCTCGTCTGCACGAAGGCCTTGGCTCTCGCCTCGAGGGAAGCGTCCGCCGCCAGCCGCAACTCCGGCGCCTGCATGAGCCGCTCGACATCCACCCGGTACCGCTCCACCAGCGCCGGCAGCAGCGCCTCCTTGCCGGAGAACCGCGCATAGAACGACCCGATCGACACATCCGCCTCGGCCAGGGCGTCTTCGATGCGCAGTTGCGCAAAGTCTCGATCCAGCAGCAGCCGCTCCACAGCGTCCAGGATCCGCTCGTACGTCTCCCGGCTGCGCTCCTGCTGCGGCGGCGTCACGCCGGGTATCGCCGATGAGCTGGGAGTCGCCATGCGCTGTCCGCCGAGGGTCGTTGCTCTGTTCCCGAGTGTAGCGGCCGGCCCGGGTCCTCGGGCTTGCATCGCCGGGCCCGCGACGGTAAACTAGAATACGTATTCTATTCCACCCCACACTCGGAGCTCAGCCATGCACCCAGCCGCCTCCCCGGCGCTCCCCGAACCCGCGAACCTCGACCGACGCCTCGCCGAACTGGAGCGCCGGCTGGGCCGCACCCGAGCCGCGCTTGGGACACTGCTGCTGCTCGGCGCCGGCGGACTCTTGGCCGCCCTCGCCGTCCCCGCCGAGCCTCAGCCCGAAATCGCCGGCGAATTCCGCGCCCGGCGCATCGTGGTCGTCGACGAAGCCGGAACCCCGCGCATCGTCCTCGGTCAGGATCCCGCCGACACCCAGCGCCGGTCCCGTGCCGCCGGAATCACCATCCACGACCGTCACGGCCACGAGCGCGGCGGCATGGGCACGATGGATGACGGCAGCGTCGTGCTCGCCCTTGACGCCCCCGTCGGCGTCGGCTCGCCCATGCGCGACCGCATCGGCCTGGTCGTCTGGCCGGACGGATCCGCCTATGTCATGCTGCTGGACAACCAGACCCGGGCCGTCGCCAAGCTCCACTCAGATGGCGATGGCGGCGGCGTGCAGGTCTTCCAGTGGGATCACGACGCCGGCGGCGTGCGCCCGAAAACGCTCACCTATGAAGGCGAGCGCCTCGATCAGCATCCGATCGGTGACGGCGGCTGAGCCCGCTCAGCCGCGCAGCAGCGCCTCGACCCGCTTCTCCGTCGGCGGATGGCTGGCAAACAGGTTCACCAGCGTGCGCGAGCCCGTCAGCGGCTCGATGATGAACAGGTTGTTCGCCGCCGGGTTCGGGTTGTGCAGCGGGATCCGCCGCGAGTACGCCTCCAGCTTGCGCAGGGCGCTGACCAGCCCGTGCGGCGAGCCGGCGATCTTCGCGCCGTCCGCGTCCGCCACGAACTCCCGGCTGCGGCTGACCATCGCCTTGATGATCGCCGCGCCCAGCGCCGCCACGATCAGCCCGACGAAGGCGATCAGCGGGTTGCCCCCCTCGCGATTGCCGCCGAGGAAGAACCACCACTGCGCCAGGAACGCCAGCATGCCCGCGATGGTCGCCGCGACCGTGCTCGTCAGCGTGTCCCGATTCTTGATGTGCGCCAGCTCATGCGCCGCCACCCCCTCCAGTTCCTCCGGCGAGAGCAGATCGATCGCCCCCTGCGTGAAGGCGACCGCGGCCTTGCGCGGGCTGCGCCCGGTGGCAAACGCGTTCGGCGCCTGGTGCGGGCACAGGTACACCCGCGGCATCGGCAGGCCCGCCTGCTGGCGCAGCCGGTCGACCATCCGGTACAGGTCCCCGCCGGACTGCGCATCCAGCTCGCGCCCGCGCATCGCCTTGATCGCGATGGTGTCGCTGAAGAACCATGCCCCGAAGTTCATCAGCACCGAGATGATGAAGAACGGGAAAATGAACTGCTGGCCCAGCATCGCGCCGGCGGCAAGCAGCAGTCCGGTCAGCAGCCCCATCAGGGCCACGGTTTTGGCGTTGTTCACGAAGGCCGTCATGGCCAGATCCCTCCTGGTGCGGGGCCTACGGGGGCCCGCTCACTATGCAACCACGACCGCAGCGGTTTGTTCCGCTGCGAGCCGCCGGTCCTTTCAGCAGGACCGGCGCCACGCAGAGAGCTTCGCAGAGGCGCCGCACGGTGGATTCGCCCGGGCCCGGACTGTCGGGCCCACCGCCTCAGCCCCCCACCCCGGCCAGTTTGGCAGCCACCACCAGCAGCAGCGCCGCCACCGCCAGCTTCACCGCCACCAGCGGCAGCCGGTGCGTCAGGCTCGCCCCCATCCACGCCCCCACGAAGGCCGTCGGCGCCATCGCCGCGGCCAGCCAGAACGCCTCCAGAGCCGACCGCCCGTGCTCCGGGCCCAGCGTGGCCACCTTCAGGCTCGCCCCGATCACCGCCGACATCACCATCACCGCCGAGGACACGGCGATCGCGTTGCGGATCGGCAGCCGGCAGAAGACCTGCAGCATCGGCACCATCAGCACCCCCCCGCCGATGCCCAGCAGCCCCGCGATCAGGCCCGTGATCCCGCCGATGGCCCCCAGGCGCCCGCCGGTCACCCGCTCGTGCGCCGCCGTCGGCTCCGGGTGCTTGCGGAGCAGCCGCAGGATGGTGTAGACCGAATACCCCGCGATGAAGATCGCAAGAAACTGGCGCAGCCGCTCCCCGTGGATGCGGTTGCTCACCAGCACGCCCGCGATGATCGTCACCATCATCACCGGCAGGATGATCCGCACCGCATCGAAGCGCACCGCCCCCGCCTTGTGGTGGCGCACCGCCGCCGGCAGCGCGACGATGATGTTCACCATCATCGCCGCCCCCATGTAGACGTGCTGGGCTGAGCCAGGATCCGGGTCGCGCAGCGTCAGGGCCAGCCCCGGGATCATCACCATCGACCCGCCGACCCCCGCCAGCCCGCCCAGCAGCCCCGCGGCCAGGCCGATCAGCGTCGCGATGAGAATGTCCGAGAACTCCAGCACGCCGCCTCGCCTTACCTTCCACCCCGCGCAGGTCCGCAGGCGGAGGCGAGCGTAGCAGAGATTCGCCGGGTCCGATACCTCGCGGCCATCCTGACAGGCGCCACCCGCCCTTTGCGCCCAAAAAACCGGCGCCAGCGGTACGGTCCCACCCGGATCAGGCCGAACCTGTCTGTGTCGGCTGTCGTTTGCTCGCTGCTTGACAATTGTGGGGTAGACTCGCCGGAACACCGGCAAGCGATCAAGAGTTGACCGATCGCGTCCCGGCCAGCCGCGGCAGGCGGCCCCGGGCGCCAGAGAAGGGCCCAGCCCACCTGCCAACCGGTTCCGACCCGTGCGCACAATCACAGACATGACGACCCGCCAGCGCGCGATCCTCCGGATCAGCGCCGGCGCCCTCGCCGTGGCGCTCACGGTCGGCTCGGCCATCTTCGTCAAGGAGCGCGGGGCGACGCCGGCGCCGCTGGCCGCGATCGAGACCCTCGACAGCGCCCCGGCCCGCGCCGCCACCTTCTCCATCAGCGGCCCGGACCTGACTGAGCGAATCGACGCCCCCAACCCCGACCTCGACCGCATCGTCGCCGACACCGAACTGCGCTGGTTCAACGGCCGCCCCATCCGCCCGGCCCGCACGGTCATGTTCAAGGTGACCGGCTACTCGCCGGACGCCCGCTCCTGCGGCAAGTTCGCCGACGGCCAGACCGCCACCCTGCACTCGGTGCAGACCAACGCGATGCGCATGGTCGCGGCGGATACCCGCGTGCTGCCCTTCGGCTCCATGCTCTCGATCCCCGGCTACGCCGACGACATGGTCGTACCGGTGCTCGACCGGGGCGGGGCCATCAAGGGCCAGCGCCTGGACCTGCTGTTCCCGACGCACGAGGACGCGCTGCAGTGGGGCGTGAAGGTCGTCCCCGTGACGATCTGGGAATACGCCGACGGCAAGCCCGCCGACGACCCCCGCGCCCTGCGCGACTGATCCTGCCCAACGCCGTGCCACCGATGTCGCTCTGCGACATCGGTGCTTTCTTGCGCTCGGAGCGCCGGATGGACTTGATGGACGTCATGGACACGATGGGACATGTCCGGGGGTTGACGCGTGGGGACAGCCGCGCCGCAGAGTCCGCCATGCACGGCGCGCGCTACGCCAGCAGGCGCAGCATCGCCACCGACGCCAGCGCCCATGCCGCGGCGAGCGTCGCGGTCGGGCCGAGCCACCGGCGCTGCCGGGCCCAGGACGCGGCGCTGGTGCGCCACGGGCGCGGCGTCAGCGGCCACAGGGCCAGGCACGCCGCCAGCAGCAGCACGGCGATGCCCAGCGGGTGATATGACACGCTCTCGTGCCACATGCCGCGGGCAGCGCAGCTCACGCTGCGCGTCAGCCCGCAGCCGGGACACTCGACCCCCAACATGCGCCGGTACACGCAGATCTGAACGCCCATGCCATGGGCCGGATGCAGCAGGGCCCCCAGCAGCGTGAGCCACCCGGCGCCGCTCAGCAGCGCGCTGCGCCGGATCCGATGGGCCCGCAGTGCGATCACGGCCCCTCCTCCGGAAAGCCGAGCACGAAGCGCCCCAGGATCCACGCCAGAATCGAAACCAGCGTCAGCAGTTGCAGCGCCTTGTTGTCGGAGTTCATCACCACCCAGTACAGCCAGTACAAGCCGCAGATGAACCCGACGATGGCGTGCAGCACACTGTCCATGAACATCAGGACCAGGCCCCACAGCCACACGCCCAGCCAGATGATGCCGGCGACGCCGAAGAAGAGCAGCGCCATGTCCTCACTGTCCATCGCGGCGACGAACAGCCCGCCGTGCACCAGCAGCGAGATGATCGGCAGGATGGGCGACTCATCGAACAGCCCCGAGAGCATCGCGGCGCCGGCGCCGCTGCGCGGTTTGCGCACTTTCGGCTCGCGCTCCACCGAGACCGTCGTCTTCACTCCCTTGCCGCCCGCGGGGCTGTAGCCGCAGTTGACGCACAGCGCCGCCGACGCCGCCATCGGCGCCCCGCAGTTGGGACAGCCGCCACCGGCGCCCGCGGCCGGCTCGCTGTCTCCGACCGCCTCGGCGAGGTCGTAGCCGCCCAGGTCGTCGCCGGGATCGCCCCCGAGCTGTGCGCCGAGGTCAAAGCCCTCGGGCTCCTCGGGCGGCGGGGGCGCCTGGGCCTTCTGCTTTGCCTGATGCGCCTCCAGGCATGTCTTGCAGTAGTAGTTCCCCTGCGGGTCCTTCACGCGCGGCCTGGTCGAGCAGTCCTGCCCGCAGATACGGCAGACCTTCATGCACAGCTCCTTGGGAAAACCCTCGGCAATCTCACGGCGCCGGGCGCGACGCCAGCACGGTCACATCAGCCAGCACCACCTTGTGCGGCACGAGCAGCACGTCGGTGCTCATCACGATGTCCGCGATGCTGCCGCGCACCTTGGCCCAGCCGCCCTTCTCGACATCCACGGCGCCGGGCACGTTGCAGATCACCGCGATCTGGCCCGGCACGCTGATGTGATCGGCCTGCAGGCTCAGGCGCGTGCCCGTCTGGGTTTCCTGTACGCCGAGGATCTCGCCATCCCAGCCGCGGTCGCTGAGCCACAGGCCCACCATGGCTCCGATGGTGGACGGGTCCTCGCGTGCGGTCTTGATCACCACGTGCGGCGGGGTCTCGGCGCCGAAGAAGTCGGCCACGTACTCGGCGTCGGCCGGCGGATCGACCGGCTGGGCCGCCGGAAGCTCGGGCCCCGCGCTGAGCGTGTACGCGTAGTACCCGCCCCCCGCAAGGCACGCCAGCAGAATCACAACCGCAATCGCCTTCATGGCCATCTCCTTTGCGGCGTCCAGCATACCGGCAAACGCCAGGCTGTGCAGCCCCGCCAGAGACGCTCCCCGGCCCCTCCGTGTGACAGACTCGCGCGAGTTTTCACAGAATGGCGAGAATCGCGGCAATTCCGGCCCCGCCGATCGCCGCAGCCCCGACCAGCCACGCCGTCAGCTTCATCCGGCGCCGGCGCCTGTGAACCGCCCGCCGGGCCTCAATGGCCTCCAGCGGGGCCAGCGACGCCAGCCAATTGCGCAGGGCCTCGATCCGGGCCGGCAGCTCGTCCACCGCGGCCAGCGCTGAATCCGCCTCGGCCAGGAACCTCGCCGCGGCAGACTTCGAGCAGTCCATCGCCCGGGCCATCTCGATCTCGCCCAGTTCGTCCACCCTGGCGAAGATCCACGCCTCCTGGACCTGATGGCCGAGCCGGCGCAGGGCATCCAGCAGCGGACGCACTCGCTCCGGGGCCGGCGCAGCATCCGCCGCCGGGGCCGCGCGGCGGCGACGGCGCTGGGCCACCTCGCGCGAGCGGAGCACCACGAGCCGGTCCAGCCGGCGCGGATCGAGCCGCTCCAGCCTGGGCTGAGCCTTGCGCACCTGGATGGCCACCTCCGCCGCCTGCTCGGCGTCCCGCGTCAGCAGCAGCGCCAGGCGCCACGCCCGCGCCTCGGCGGATCGTCGCAGTTGCGCTCGAAGCTGGCTGCTCATCCTGATCTGTTCGCTGGCGCCGCAACCCGGTTCGCGCGCCGCCGGTACCATCGCCAATGGATCCCGTGCTCTACTGGATCATCCTCATCGCCGCCAACATCCCGCTGTACCTGCTCCTCGGCTGGGCCATGTTCCACAACTGGAGCAACTTCGGCGAGGCGCTCCGCTACTGGTTCACGCCCGACCTGTGGTCGTGGGCCCGCGACGAGTGGGGCGCCGACATGTGGGCCGAGACCAAGCTGTTCATCTTCTTCGGCGCCTGCGCCGGCGTCGTCTGGCTGGAGCACATCGGCATCCAGAAGCTGCTCGGCGGTCCTTGAGCGGCTCAGCCCGGCGGCTCGCTGCGCTCGTGAAACGCCGGGATCGCGCCCTCCCGCGGCGTGACGATGAACTCCTGCGTCGAGCCGTCGAGCAGGCGCCATCGCTGGCGCTGGCGGGCCGGGCCGTCGCCGGGCGACGGCGCATCTTCGCGCGAGACGATGTCGCCCAGCGCCACCGCGATCGTCTCAGGCGGATCCGTCTCCAGTTGCGCTTCGATGAACCACGGCTGCGCATCCACGGGCGCGCCGCCCCAGGTTGCCCGCAGCCGCCCCGGCTGCACCCGCCCGCCCACATGACGCGATGTACCGACGCCGACGCTCACGCCGCCGCGCCCGATGCCGGTCCCGACCCCGACATTGGCGCCGCCGACGACCTTGTCCGGCTCGCGCGAGGTCGATGTCGGCTCCAGCCGCCGCCCCTCGCGGGTCACCAGCGCGACCGACCTGACCCGGAAGTCGCCGGCGCTCACTTCGCTCTGCAGTCTCGAATCATCGAGCCTTGCACGCACCGTCACCCGGGCGCCCAGCGACTCCACAGGCGCCGAGTAGGTCTTCCAGCTCACGCAGCCTCCGGCGCCGGCCCACGCCACGCACGCCACGATCCCGATCCGCCACCAGCGCCCAGACATAGTCACCCTTTCGCTCAGTCCTCGACCCCGATGTCCTCGTTCCACAGACTCGGCCGCTCGGCGATGAAACGCTCCATCATCGCGCGGCAGCGTGCGTCCTCGGCCACGACCAGTTCCACGCCCTCGGCCCGCAGCCAGTCCTCCCGCCCCATGAACGTCGCGTGCTCGCCGATGATCACGCGCCGGATCCCCAGCAGCACGATCGTGCCCGAGCACATGGCGCACGGGCTCAAGGTCGTCGCCAGGATCAGGCCCGGCCAGTCGCGCCGGCGCCCGGCGGCGCGCACGCAGACGGTCTCGGCGTGAGCGGTCGGATCGCCATCCTGCACCCGTCGGTTATGGCCCGCGGCGATGATCGTCCCGTCCGCGGTCGCCAGGGCCGAGCCGATCGGGATTCCGCCCTCGGCAAGCCCCTTCTTGGCCTGCTCGATGGCCGCCTCCAGGGCCGCCGCGTCCGGCGCGGTAAGTCTGTCCATGGGTCGCCTCGCTCCGGTATCCTTGCCTCGATGTCGCGCCCCGGCCCACAGCTCGGCGAAGGACCCGTCAACCACGACGCCTTCCCCAATCTCATCCTCTTCGATCACCCGCTGATCCAGCACAAGCTGACCGTGGCGCGCGACCGGGAGACCGGCCCCCGGCTGTTCCGGGCGGTCGTCGCCCAGGTGGCCGCGCTGATGGTCTTCGAACTGACGCGCTCGATTCCCACCGAACCGGCAGCGGTGACCACCCCCACCGGTGACACCGCCGACGGGCGCACCATCGAGCAGCGCATCACGCTGGTGCCGGTGTTGCGGGCCGGGCTGGGCATGACCGGCAGCGTGCTGGAACTGATCCCCCAGGCCCGCGTCGGGCATCTCGGCCTCAGCCGCGATGAGCGGACGCTGCAGCCAACCGTCTATCTCCAGCGCCTGCCGCGGGATCTCGGCGCGGGGCCGTGCATCCTGGTCGATCCGATGCTGGCGACCGGCGGCTCGGCCGTGCGGGCCGTGCGCATCCTGCGGGACGCCGGCGCCACCGACCTGCGCATGCTCTGCCTGATCGCGGCGCCCGAAGGCGTGCGCGCGCTGCTGGAGGCCGACCCGAACGTGACGGTCTACGCCGCGCAGCTCGATGAGCGGCTTGATGAGCGCGGGTTCATCCGGCCGGGGCTCGGCGACGCGGGCGACCGGCTGTTCGGGACGGTCTGACCGGTCGGCGGCGACAGTCGCTACTTCGCGATCAACTGCCCCCAGCCCTGCACCAGTTCAACTCTGGTCGCCGGCGCTTCCCCCTCGCCCCGCACAACCGCGATCATCCTGCCATCGATGGTCCGGGCGACCTCTTCGTAGCGATCGTCGGCCGTCCGCTCGGTACGCTCCGCGGCGCCGATACGAATTCGCCATCCAGTCGTCTCGACCGGCGCAATCCACTCACGCCACTCCAGATCGGTGTATCGCAGGTAGAGGACATCATCCCGCAGGATCCACGATGTGCTCCACGCCCCGCGGGATGTCGCGGGGATCGCCGGCCCGAGCCCTTCATCTCCCAGGATCCGGACATACGCCTCAGGTCTGCCCGTCTCGTCGGAGACGTACACCAGCAATGGAGCGCTCTCCGAACGCTCCTGCGGTGAGATATCCGGCGAGTACATCATGCGCTGCTCAAGCAATGTCCGCGCCTCGCCATGGCCGTCGATTGCGATCTCCAGCAACTTCACGCCGCCGGGCGTTCCATGCCACACCATGACCCGAGTGTCATCCGGCCACATGGCAACCGGAATGACCCACTCAGTTCGGCCCCAGCCGCCCCAGATCCGCCGGGCTTCGCCGCCCTCGAACGGAACGAGCAGCAGCGAACCGGGCTCCTCGGCCGCGGGATCCCAGCGCGCCACGATGATGTGCTCACCGTCCCGCGTGAAGCAGGGCTCGAAGTAGTCCGTGCCCGGCGCCGTCAGCAGTCGGCGAAGTCGCGGCTGGGCCACCTCGCTGCCCCACAGTTCGTACAGACCGCCCGGCGCCGGGATGATCACCGCCATGCGCTCGCCGTCGAGGGAGATGGCCAGGCCATCGTCGGAGAACGCCCTTCGCTCGTCGGACCATGGAATCTCGACGCCCTGCTGGTCGACCATGACGATCTGCCGGGCTGCCCCCTGCAGGCCGCCGGGGAGGTACGCGAGCGTGCCATTGTCCGACAGCGCGTAATCACCATGCAGCCAGACCTCGAACGTGCGCACCCCGGTCTGCACGGGCCGAAACGCCCCACGGGGGCGCATCGACTGTGCGTCGAACTCCGTGCGGTAGATCGCGTCGCCGCGGGCGAAGAGCAGATCGCCGGAGGGCGTCAGCCGAGCGTGGTCGGCGTTCTCGATCAGCGTGTGCGCCTCGCCGGTCTCGATGTCGATGACGCAGACATCAAAGCGGATGAAGTCCGCTTCGTAGGCGGGCGCGTTGACCGTGACGTGCCTGGCCCCAAAGGGCGCTGTTGGCGTCCCGATGTCCGCTTGAGGACGATCGAAGCTGATCGCAACACGGCGCGTTTCCTGACCGGATCCCGGATCGATGAGCACGAGTTCCTGCGTTGCGCGAGAGATCATGGCAATGGCGCCGGCCGCGGTCCAGCAGAACGCTCCGGACTGGTCGCCGATCATCGATCGCGGCACGGTCATGATTTCGACCGGGGGCGCCGACAGGTCCGCGGGCATGCGGTACAGGCGCATGACGCTGCTGCTGTCTGCCCCCCGCGCTGCGAACGCCAGCACGCGCCCGTCCGGCGAGAACGCGGCCTCGACCACCCCCTCGGATCGATCCACCGGGACCATCTGGTCCGAGTCGAGCTCGCGCACGTACAGGCGATCGACGGGGCGCTCGCCGAGCCCGCCGGGTCGCTCCGGGAAACCTGCCGCGGCGATGCGCTGGCCGTCTGGCGAGATGATCACGTGGTACAGCGCCACGCCCTCCGGCGCAACCAGTGACGATCGCACCAGCGGCGCCGGCGCCTCCTGGGCCGTCAGAGCCAGCAGCGCCAGCCCCACCACCGCCGCCGCCGCGGCGACCCAGCCCGACCACGCCAGCCAACTCCGGCGCGTCGCAGGAGCGACCGTGCCCGCGGGCCCCCCATCGCGGGCCTCCAGCAGTTCCAGCCGGGCGTCACCGATGTCCCGCAGGCGCGCCGACTTGTCCCGCTGCAGACACCGGCGCAGCAGACGGCGCACAGCCTCCGGCGTCGCCGGCGGCAGGCGCGACAGATCCACATCCTTGTGCAGCACAGCCCCGATCGAGTCCTGCGCCGACTCGCCCGCAAACGGGCTCGCCCCGGTCAGCGCCTCGTACAGCACCGCCCCGAACGACCACACATCCGTGCGCCGATCCACCCGGCGGCCGCGGGCCTGCTCCGGGCTCATATACGCCGCGGTGCCGAGGATCGCCCCCGGAATCGTCGGGCTGCGCGCGGTCGTGACATCCGGCATGCCGGTCGAGGTCGTCGCGTCGCTCGCCTTGGCCAGGCCGAAGTCGAGCACCTTGACCTTGCCATCGGGCGTCAGCTTGATGTTGGCGGGCTTGAGATCGCGGTGGATCACGCCCGCCTCGTGGGCCGCCTCCACGCCCGCGGCAATCTCTATGGCAATCTCGATCGCCTCATCCACAGGCAGGGGGCCGGCGTCGAGCCGGTCGGCGAGGGTCGGCCCCTCGACGTACTCGAGCACCAGGAACTTCTGGCCATCCTGCTCCTCGACGCCGTAGATGCCCGCCACGTTCGGATGATTGAGCTGCGCCAGCGAGCGGGCCTCGCGCTCGAAGCGGGCGAGCCGGTCGGCATCTGCTTCGAAGTGCTCCGGCAGGGCCTTGATCGCCACGGGCCGATCCAGCCGCCCATCATGGGCGAAGTAGACCACGCCCATGCCCCCGCGCCCGATCTCCCGATCGATGATGTAGGGCCCGATCTGTGTCCCCCGCTGGATCTGCACGGGCCGATTCTAACGGAAAGCCTGGCCGCCCGTCGGACGCCCCATTGCCGATTGCCTATCCCCCATTCCCATTGCCTCCCGCCACCCGCTCGGCAATCTGCACCGCGTTGAGCGCCGCCCCCTTGCGAAGCTGATCCCCCGCGGCAAACAGCGCAAAGGCCCCGAACCTGCCCCCGCCCGCCTCCGTGGACCAGTCCGGGCGCAGCCGCCCCACCAGCACATCATCCCCGCCGCTGGCCTTCAGTGAGGTCGGGAAGTCGTTGCCCCGCCGGTCATCGACCAGCCGCACGCCGGCGAAGCCCTCGTAGGCGCGGCGGGCCGCATCTTCGGTCGCCGGCTCGGCAAGCTCCACGCGGATGGACTCGGCATGGGCCCGCAGCACCGGCACGCGGATGCACGTCGGGCAGACCTGCAGATCCGGCTGGCGCCAGATCTTGCGCGATTCCTCGATCACCTTCTGCTCTTCCACGTTCAGCCCGGTTTCGGGATCCACCGCCGTGTTGTGGCTGAAGACGTTGAACGCGCACGGCTCGGGAAACACCACCGGCGCCGGCTGGCGGCCAGCGAGCACATCGGCCGTCTGCGTGCGCAGTTCATCCATCGCCTCGGCGCCGGCGCCGCTGGCGGCCTGGTATGTGCTGACGATGATGCGCTGCACGCCGAAGGCCCGGCGCAGCGGCTCCAGCGCCATCAGCAGGATGATCGCCGAGCAGTTCGGGTTGGCCACGACGCCGGCCCCGCGCCCCCGTACGCGCGCCAGTTCCTCGCCGTTGATCTCCGGCACCACCAGCGGCACATCCGGATCCATGCGGAATGCCGAGGAGTTGTCGATCACGACCGCGCCAGCCTGCGTTGCCGCCGGCGCGAACTCACGCGCAGGCTGGGCCCCGGCGCTGAACAAGGCAATATCCACGCCGTCGAAGACGCCGGCTGTCGCCTCCTTGACTTCCAGTTGCTTGCCGGCGAAGGCGACGGCCTTGCCCGCCGAACGCTCCGACCCGAGCGCCCGAAGCTCCCGCACCGGGAAAGCCCGCTGCTCCAGCGCGGCGAGCATCTCCCGTCCCACCGCGCCGGTCGCCCCCAAAACGGCCACCGTCAAGTTCCTGCCCATCGCGCGCTCCTTCACCACCAGTGTAGAGACGATGCGCGAGCCCACCCACTGCCGAGTGCCGAGTGCCCAGTGCCCAGTGCCTGCTACCCCGGCCACAGCAGGATCAGCGCCGCCGCCGCAACCGCGATCATCCCGAACGGCGCCAGCGTCCACCACAGGGCCCGGCGCGTCCCCAGCCACGCGACCACCCCCGCCTTGAACACCAGATTGCTCACGCTGGCGATCGCGATCGCCCGCCACGCCGCGCCGGTCTCCATCTGCCCGTCCGCCGCCAGGCGCGACACGCTCAGCGTGATGGCGTCCATATCCGTCAGTCCGCTCAGCGCCGCCACCGCGTACACGCCGGCGTCGCCCAGGCGCGTCGTCTGGATCCACGCCACCGCCAGCAGCATGATCGCGTACAGCGCCGCAAAC
>JBICIE010000123.1:0-5502 GCA_043101635.1 Phycisphaerales bacterium JB039
CGACGAGATCTACAACCTCGCCTGCCCGGCCGCTCCCGGCCACTACCAGTACAACCCGATCAAGACGATGAAGACCTCGGTGCTGGGGGCGATCAACATGCTCGGCATGGCCAAGCGCTGCCGGGCCAAGATCCTGCACGCCTCCACCAGCGAGATCTACGGCGACCCCGAGGTCCACCCCCAGCCTGAGAGCTACAAGGGCGCGGTGAACACCATCGGCCCGCGGGCCTGCTACGACGAGGGCAAGCGCGCTGCCGAGACGCTCTGTTTCGACTATTACCGCAGCAACGGCGTCAACATCCGGCTGATCCGGATCTTCAATACGTACGGGCCGCGGATGCACCCCTTTGACGGGCGGGTGGTCTCGAACTTCATCCGCCAGGCCTTGCGGGCCGAGCCGATCACGATCTTCGGGGATGGCTCACAGACGCGGTCGTTCTGCTACGTCGATGACCTGATCGATGGCATCATTGCGATGATGAACGGGTCGGACGATTTCGTCGGGCCCGTAAACCTCGGCAACCCCGGCGAGTTCACGATCAAGCGGCTGGCCGAGTTGACGTTGGAGATGACCGGCTCGAAGTCGACCATCGAGTACCGCCCGGCGCCGGAGGATGATCCCAAACAGCGCCAGCCGGACATCAGCCTGGCGGGCGCGAAGCTGGGCTGGGCGCCGAAGATCCCGCTGGAGCAGGGGCTTGAGCGGACGATCGCCTACTTCCGCTCGATCGACATCGACTCGTTCCGGGCCCCGACGCCGAACTACTGAGCCCGCCCTCGCCGGCCAGCGAGCGTCCGGCAACAATGCCGCATGCAGGTCGGCATCCGCACCAAGGAGGTGGGTCTGCTCACGATGGTGGGCCTGCTGCCCCTTCTGGCCGCCCTTGCAGTGATCGTGTTCATCGAGACCGACCGGCGGACGCAGTCCTTCGGCCTGTCGATCCTGTCGGTTGCGGTGGCGGAGGCCCGGGCCCTGGAGAGCGGGATCGCCGGCGACATCGAGAAGCTGGAATTGGCGCTGCACGACCAGGAGGTGACCGGCGCCCTCGCCGCGCTGGATGAGCGGCTCGACGCCGAGGCGCTGGCCCAGCTCGACGCCCGCTGGCCTCACCTGGGCGCCGATGATGAGGCGCTGCGCGCGGTGCTCGAACATCCGATCGCCGCGGCGCTGCGCCTGATCATGGAGTATGACACGCGCGTCGCCGAGGCGCTGGTCACTGACCGCCACGGCCAGCTCGTCGCCGCCACCGGGCACACCAGCGACTTCTACCAGGCCGATGAGCAGTGGTGGCAGGACACCTACGCCGAAGGCGCCGGGCGCGTGCACATCCTCGGGGTCGACTACGACGAGAGCGCCGCCTTGTGGAGCGTGGACATCTGCATCCCGATCGGCGCGGCGGGCCGGATCGTCGGTGTGGGCAAGTTCGTCGTGGACGCCTCGCAGCTCATCGGCGCCCCAACGCGCATGGTGGGGGAGATCAGCGCACCGGTGGCCGTCTTCGCCGCCGATGGCTCGATCCTCTTCGGGTCCGAGGCGGCGCCCATCCGGCGCCCGGCTTCCGAGTGGGCCGGTCCGGATCGTGATGTCGCCGGCTGGCGCCGGGCCGGCGACGGACAGATCCAGGCCTTCGCGCCCATCCGCATCAGCGAGCGCGTCGGCCCCTACGAGGTGGAGGCGCCCGGGTGGACGCTGGCGCTGTCGGCGCCGGCGTCGCTGGTGCGGGCCCCGATCCTGCGACTCGGCGGGGCGATCCTGGGGGCGGGCATGATCGTCATCGCCGGGATCTTCATCGCCGGCGTCGCGATCGTGGAGCGCGAGGTGGTGGGGCGCATCCGGCGGATCGGCGCCGCGGCCCGCCGGGTGGCCCACGGCGATCTGTCGCACCGGGCCGCGCCGGCCCGGCCGCTGGTGCGCTGGCTCGGCCACGATGAACTCGATGAGCTGATCCGCGACTTCAACGACATGGTGTCGCGCCTGGAGCGCTCCTACCGCGAGCTGGCCCAGGCCGATGAACTCAAGAACAACTTCATCCGCGTCGCCGGGCACGAGCTGCGCACGCCGGTGAGCTACATCATCGGCGTCGGCGCTCTGCTCAAGAACAGCGATGACCCCGCCCGGCTGTCGGAGGCCCTGCAGAACGCCGCGGCCAAGGGCCGGCGCCTGGAGGAGATCATCCGGGCCATGTTCAAGCTGATGCCGGAGGATGGCGCGATCGTGCCGCTGCGCCGCACCGAAGTCGACCTGCGCAGGATCTGCGAAACGGTGCTCGGGCAGGCCCGCGCCGCCCTGGAGGCCAGGGACCTGCGCATCAGCGTCGAGGCTGATCCGGATCTGCCGATCGTGCACGCCGATGCGCCCAAGGTGCGCGACATCATCGAGAACCTGATCATGAACGCCATCCGGTTTACCCCCGATGGTGGCGCAATCACGGTGCGCTTGGCGCGGGCCGGCCACGATGAGGCGCTCATCGCCGTCGAGAACGAGGGCGCCCAGATCCCGGCCGAAGATGTCGAGCACCTCTTCGAGCCGTTCTTCTGCGCCACGGACGTCATGACCCATTCCACCGGCGTCGGTTACCAGCAGCGGGGGGTGGGCCTGGGCCTGGCGATCGTGCGCCACTTTGCCCGCCTGCACGGCGGCGAGGCGACGGTCCGTCAGGGGCCGCGCGGCCCGGTCTTCGAGATCCGCCTGCCCATCCGGGCCCCCCATCCGGCCGGCGATTCAGTTGACGTCTGAAGCGCGCCGGCGATCGGCGATCAGCTCGCGCAGCGTCTCGATGACCTCATCCGGGTCGAACGGCTTGGTGAAGTAGGCGCTGGCGCCGGCATCCAGCCCGCGCTGGCGGCAGTCGTCCGAGTCCAGCGCCGTGAGGATCACGATCGGGGCGTCCGAGGTCGCCCGCAGCCGGCGGCAGGTCTCGAACCCGTCCATCTCCGGCAGCATGAGATCCAGCAGCACGCCATCCAGGCCGTTCTGCTGGGCCAGCCGGACGGCTTCGGCGCCCGTGAGGGCGCCGATGGCCTCCAGCCCCCTCGCTTCGAGGAGTTGGCGCTCCAGTTCGTTCATTTCCGGGTCATCTTCGACCACCAGCACGACGGTGCGGGTGGCCGCCTGGGTGTCCGGTTCTGGCTCGGCCCTGCACATAGCTCTGGTAGGATAGCCGCGGGCTCGCGAGCCCCAGAGGAGTCCAATGGGCGCAGGTTCCTTGCCATCAGCGGATGTGGTGCAGCGGGCCATCGCCATTTATCTGGATGCGGCCTACCCGAGTCCGGCGCCGGCCGAGGTGACTGCGCGGCTTCCCGAGGCCCCGATCGATGTCGCGCGGTGGCTGGGGGGCGACGCCGTCGAGCGCGAGCCGCCGGGGGCCGGGCTTGCCGAGGCCCGCTCGTTTGCGGTTCGTCTCGGCAACAGCGTCTATCCGCACATGAAGCTGCGCATGGCCCGGCCACCGCGCCACGACGGTCTGGTCTTCAGCGTGGACGCCCACGACCAGTTCCTGGCCGCCCGGGCCGAGGCGGAGGCGGGGCCGCTGGAGCAGATGAAGCGACACAACGCCGAGATCGCCCGCGTCATCCATGAGCATTGGGAGCGAGCCGGCGTGCCGACCGAGCGGAGCTACCTGCGAGCCAAGGTTGCCCAGGCCCGGCGGGAGGCGCCCGGCAACGGCCGCTGACGGCCCGCCCGGGCGCTACTACCGTCCGCCATGCGCGTTGCACTCACAGGGGCTTCGGGGTTCATCGGATCGGTCGCGGCACGCTTCCTGGCCGAGGCGGGCCACCAGGTCACGGCGCTGGTGCGCCAGACCAGCCGGCGCGAGCACATCGAGGGCGTCGTCGATCGCTTCGTCGTCGGCGAGCAGGATGATCACGCGGCGTGGGAGAGCCTGCTGGATGGCGCGGGCTGCGTGATTCACAACAGCATCAGTTGGCCGGCGGGCGACGCCTGGAACTTCGGCGCCCATCTGCGCTCGAACCTGTGCGGCTCGCTGGAACTGCTCAAGGCGTCGGCGCCGCGGCAGTTCATCTACATCAGCTCCATCGCGACCCAGCACGACATCATGCCGCGCCGCGAGGACGCCGACGGCGTCAACATCGTCGATGAGGATCATCCGCTGCGCCCGAGCACCGATTACGGCGCGCTGAAGGCGGCGGTGGAGGCCCACCTGTGGGCCGAGCATTACAGTGAGGGGCGCAACACCACGGCCGTGCGACCCTGCGGCGTGTACGGGATCGACCCGAATCTGTCCCGCTCCCACGGATTCAAACTGCTGCAGAAGCTCGCGGCCGGCCAGCGGATCGATCGGCCCGGCGGGGGGAAGTTCGTCCACGTGGACGATGTCGGCGCGGCGATCGTGGCGCTGGTCGGCAACGAGGCCGTGGCGGGGCAGCCGTTCAATCTCGTCGACTGCTACGCCCGCTGGGCGGACTGGGCCCGCATCGGCGCCGAGGTCCTCGGGATCAAGGCGGAGATCGACGAGTCCAGCCCCTCGCTGCCGAAGAACATGTTCTCCAAGGATGCGGCCCGGTCGCTGGGCGTCGGGCTCGATCGGGGCCACGAGGGAATCCGGGCCTATCTGGTTGAACTTGCCGCGGCGATGCGGGCGGCGGGGGCTCTGGGCTGAGTGGCCCGGCCGCAGGCCAACCTGCGCCTGTTCGCAGCGATCTATCCGCCGATCGAGGTGGCCCGCGCCGCGCTGCGCGCGATCCGCGGGCTCGACCTGCCGGACCACCGCGCGACGCCGGCGGAGCAGGTACACCTGACAGCGCAGTTCATCGGCGACACGCCGGTGAAGGACCTCGATGGTGTGCTGGAGAGCGTGCGCCGGTCGGCGTCCGGTGTCGGCGCGTTTGCGCTTAAGCCGCTGCGCTACATCACGCTGCCGCGGGGGAAGCGGCCGCGCCTGATCGCGCTGGAGACGGACGCTCCGGCGCAGATCATGGAACTGCACCGGCGCCTGGCCCACCGGCTGGCGACCAGTCCGCGCGCCGACGGCGCGGACCGCTTCCTGCCGCACCTGACGCTGGCGCGCTTCCGCCCGGGCCCGGCCCGGCCGCTCGAGGCCGAGGCGGACCTGCCGGCGTTCGAGGTCGACGCCATCGTGGTGATGCGCAGCGTGCTGCGCCCCGAGGGGGCCGAGCACAAGGAGGTCGAGCGCATCGCGCTGTGACGCAAGCGATGCGCGCAGGGGAAGCGGCCGCGCGGGGCGCGGTCTTGCAAGGGCATGTTTGTCGGGTTGCGCGCGCATACGCAATCATGGGGCGCGGGGGAGGGCGCCGGCGCGGTGGCGGAGGTCGGTGGCGCGGGTGGTTTGTGCGGCGCGTGGGGTTGCGCCGTGGGTTGACGGCACGGAGGCTTGGGCGACCCCTTCAGGCCCTTCAGGATCGCGAAGATCAAAGGTCTCGGCGTTCCGGGCCTGTCGCTCGCTTCGCTTCGCACCAGACCCGGCTATTTCCGATGAGCCCTTCGGGCTCTTGTTTTGGGCTGCTTGCGCTTGCGGGGCG
>JBICIE010000124.1:0-3655 GCA_043101635.1 Phycisphaerales bacterium JB039
GAGTGCGAGATCGCCGCCGGCGCTGTCCGCGATGACAACAAGAACGGGATTCCCGACGAGTGCGAGGACTGCTACGCCGACTGCGATGGCGACGGGATCCTCGACCTGTTCGACTTCCTGTGCTTCCAGAACGCCTTCGCCACCGCCGATCCCTACGCCGACTGCGATGGAGATGGCCTCTTCGACATCTTCGACTTCCTCTGCTTCCAGAACGCCTTCGGGGTCGGCTGCCCCTAGGACTGCGCCCGGCGAGTACGATGGCCGATGCCTGATCTGAACGCTTCCAGGGCTGCGGTGCGCTCGCTTGTCGCGGCCATCAGCCTGCTGTGCGCCGGCTGCGTCACCGAGCCGCCGGCCCCGGAGCCGGATCGCGTCTCCATCATCGCCACCGGGGACGCCGCCGCGGCCACGCGCGCGGTCGAGACCTTCGGCTGGGCCCCCGGCGCCACCGTCGTCGGCGACCTGAACGGTCTGGACCCCGCCGCCCTCGATGACATGGTCCGCAGCGAGATCCGCCGGGTGATCGAGGCCCGCGGCTACAGGATCGCCGTCGAGGCCGACCGCCAGATCGCCTTCGCCATCGGCGTGACCGACGCCGCCGACGATGCCGAACTGGCCCGCATCTTCGGCATGAGCCCGGGGCTGGTCGGCGACGCCGGGCAGTACGGCACGCTGCTGATCGCCATCCTCGATCCCCGCACCGGCAGCCCGCTCTACCGCGCTGGCGCCCAGGTCATGGCCCGGCCGGAACTGTCCGAGGCCCAGCGACGCGAGCGCATCAGCCGGGCCGTCGAGTCGCTGCTGGCGCCGCTCGGGCCGAGAAGCTGAGGCGTCCGATACCTCGTGGCGGGATGACCGGTCGGCGTTGCAGCGCAAGATTTCCGTGTGGCGGGACGATCCGTCGGCGTTGCAGCGCAACATTTCCTCGAGGAAGGGCCGCCCTGCGCGCTGGTCCGATGATGTCGATCGCGGCGGGCAGCGGCGAGATTCGCGGACCAGCCCGCCCGGATCCCAGATCCCGAATCCCGGATCCCTCCCCTCAGAACATCCCCCGCGAGTCCCGCACCCCCAGCGTCTTGTAAATCTCGCGCGTCGCGGTGCTCTTGTTGAGCGTGTACAGGTGCAGCCCGGCCACGTTGTGGTCCAGCAGGTCGCGGCACTGCTCGGTGGCCCAGTGCACACCCACCCGGCGCACCGCCGCCGGATCGCCCTGGCACCGCCGGATGGCCCGCAGCAGCGGCGCCGGATACCGCGCCCCCAGCGCCAGCTCCGCCATCCGCTTCATGCCCTTCTCGCTGGTGATGGGCATGATCCCCGCGATCACCGGCACGCGGATGCCCGCCAGCTCGCACCGCTCGCGGAAGTCGTAGAAGTCGCGGTTGTCGAAGAAGAGTTGCGTGACGATCACATCCGCCCCGGCATCCACCTTCTCCTTGAGCCGGTCCATCTCGACCAGCCGGTTCGGCGTCGCGGCGTGCCCCTCGGGGTAGCCCGCCACGCAGATCCCGAAGCCGCGCGGGTCCGGATGGCCGTGCCGCTCGCAGAATCTCCGGATGTACCGCACGACATCCGCCCCGTAGGGGAAGTGCTCGTAGGGGTCGCCGCTGCCGTTCCCGCCAGCGTCCTCCGGGGCGTCGCCGCGCAGCGCCACGATGTTGGAGATCCCCGCCTCGGCGTACCGGGTCAGGATCGCTTCCAGGTCCCGCGCATCGTGACACACGCCGGTCAGGTGGGGGGTGGGGTCGAGGCTGGTCTCGCGCTTGATCCGCAGCACCAGTTCGTTGGTCAGCTCCCGCGTCGAGCCGCCGGCCCCGTAGGTCACGCTGACGAAGCTCGGCTTGAGCTGCTCCAGCTCGCTGATGTTGCGGTACAGGTCCTCGGCCGCCTCGGCCGACCGCGGCGGGAAGAACTCGAACGAACAGCTCACGCGGTGCCGCTGCATGATGTCGGCGATGTGCATGGCGGCTCCGTGGGACCTCCGGCGGGGTCGAGAAGGCGGCTGGGACCCCGATCATCGGCCGTCCGGGGCCCGGAGAGTATACAGCCGTTCATCCGGATGGATGGATGAACGTGGAAGGGGAGGGCGCCGGGTACCTGGCGGCGCTTGTACCATGGCCGGCGATGCTGCGGTCCGCCCCCCAGGCGCCGGCTTCGATGGCAGCGCCGGACCTCGGCGCCGGCGCCCGCGCGCCGGATGATCGCTTCATCCCGGTCGAGGCCCACGACCTCATCGGCGCGCTGGTTGCCCGGCCGGCGGCGCCGGAGCCTCTGGAGGGGCTGCTCGGGCTGATCGAGGACATCATGCACCAGGAGGCGACCGCGCTGGAGCGGCATGTGGTGCGTCTGTACGCCCTGGTCAATCCCGATCGGGAGACCGTCCGCCGGGCCTCGCCGGCGGCCATGGAGGCGGCCCACGAGCGGGTCGAGGCCTGCGTCTGGCGCCTGCTGGAGAAGGCAAACTTCCAGCGCCTCTCGGAGGTCGAGATCGAGCAGGCCATCCGGACGGCCAACTCCCACGGCCTGCGGATTCGCGTGCGCCCGGACATGGTCGAGCGGCTGGCCGTCTGGATCCGGGGGCCCGACACCCGCGCTGCCCGGCGCCGCACCTGGCGGGCCCCGGTTCGCGGCGAGCCCGCCTGCGTCCCGATCTACCGGCGGCTGGTGCTCATGGCCCGCCTGCGGGGCTCGACGGATGTCATCCTCAAGATGTTCCGCGACATCCCCGTCGCCGTTCTGGAGGCGCTGCTGCCGCACGCCACCGTCGGCATGAGCTGGCTGGACCGGGCCATCATCTTCGGAGGGGGCGCCGGCGGCTTCGGCCCGATCGTGGTGAAGCTCGCCACCGGCGCCGCCATCGTCGGCGCCAGCCGCGTCATCGCCATCGCCGCCGGGCTGATGATGATCCGCAGCTTCTTCGGCTACCGGCGCACGCGCTTCCGTCGCGACTCCCAGCGGACCCGGAGCCTGTACTTCCAGAACATGGCCAATAACGCCGCGGTGATCCACCGCTTCGTCTCGATGATCGCCGAAGAGGAGATCAAGGAAGCGGCGCTCGGCTGCGCCCTGCTGTGGGACCGCGGCGTGCGGGCCGAAGCCATCGCCTCGGTCGCAGACCTCAAGAGCGCGGCCGAGCGATTCGTGCGCGACGAGTTCGGCGCCCGCATCTCGTTCGATGTCGCCGACGCCATCGAGACCATCGACCGCCTGTCGCTCTGGGCCGATCGCGATGCGCTGCAACTGGTCACGCCCATGATCGCCCAGCAGGCTCTGCTGGATCACAGAGCCAGCCGGCGAAGCTGGAGCTATCACCTCGACAGCCTGGGAAGAGCCGGGCCGCTGGCGCCCGAGGCGGCCGATCGGCTGTCCCGCACCGGCGCGGCGGCGCACGATCCGGCGATCTGACGGGCGTCCGGGGGAGTACGATCGAGACACCCAGGCCCGTTGTGAAACCGGGCGATCTCGAAGGCGATTCTCCCATCATGCACAGACCATCCGAGGATGCGGCGACGGTCGCAGACGCGACCGAGCCCAGGCTCCTTACCCCGACCGACCTTGCCCCGGCCCATGTGCGGGCGGCCAACCTGATCGCGATCTTCCTGCCGTTCCTCGGGCTGGCCGCGGCGATCGTGCTGCTGTGGCCCTTCGGGTTCAACTG
>JBICIE010000125.1:0-8522 GCA_043101635.1 Phycisphaerales bacterium JB039
CATCGTTGACATACCCCTCCATCACTTCGGAGATGAAGTCGCCCACGTCGACCCGCCGCACATCCTCGCGGATCTTCACCCCGGCCGCCGTCGCAACGCCGCCAAGCGCCAGCAGCGCCAGCGCCGTCAGCACCGGCCGGCGCCGGGCAAAGAGGCGGGCGCGGCGTCCGAGGCCGGTGCGCCCCCACTGCAGCGGCCGGCGCTGCGCCCCGCGGTCGAGGTCATCGGCCAGCTCGCTGGCCGAGGCGTGGCGCCGGGCCGGATCGGGATCCGTTGCGCGGACGATGATGCGCCGCAGGTCGCGATCGAGCCGGGCGGGCGGATCGACCGGGCGCGGGGCGCGATGGCTGGTCCGGATCGCCTCGGCGGTTGCGCCATTGGGAAGCTCACCGGTGACAAAGTACGCGAGCATCCCGCCCAGGGCGTAGATGTCCGACGGGAAGGAATACGCGCCCGGGTCGCCGCGGAACTGCTCGGGAGAGATGAACGCGAGGTTGCCGAGCGGCGCCCCCGGCGCCCCGAGTTCGGCCCGCGGCTGCTGACCCTCGCGCATGGCGATCCCGAAGTCGGCGACCTTGGGCGCCCCGTCCCGCGTCATGGCGATGTTGCCGGGCTTGAGATCGCAGTGCACCAGGCCGGCGGCGTGCACCGCCTGCACGCCCCGCGCGACCTGACTGAGCAGCCGCGCAGCCTGACGCGCCGGCAGCGGCAGGCCGCGGGCCCGCACGTACGAACCGAGATCCCCGCCATCGACGAACTCGTAGACGATGTAGGACTCGCCCTCATCGGTCTCGCCCCGGTCCAGGGCCCGCACCACGTTCTCGTGTGACACGCGCCGGGCCTTGAGCGCCTCGCCGCGCATCCAGTCGGCCAGCGCCGGATCGGCCCCGGGGGCGAAGACCTTGATGGCGACGGTTGCCGCGGCGCCATCATCGGAAAGGTGGCGATCCACCGCGCGATAGACCGCGCCCGAGGCGCCCTCGCCGAGCAGTTCCAGCAGTTCGTAGCGGGCCCGGCCGTCGGCGAGGCGCGGCCCGAAATCAGCAGGCAGCCGCCGCGCGGGATGATCATGCGTCAGCCGCCGCCGGATCGAGGTCGTCGAGCGCAGCGCCTGCGCCAGCATCGCGGCCTCGCGGATCGGTCGCTGCAGCTTCGGGTAGCGCGAGACCAGGTAGTCGACATCGCGCTGGTCCGGGGCGCTGGCGCGGGAGGCGGCCCGCAGCGCGACCTCGATCGCGGCGTCCAGCGCGACCGGCTTGGCCTCGAGCTGCTCGGCCGCGAGGTATCGGTCCAGATCGACGGATCGGCCCAGCGCCAGTCGCAGGCGGCCATCGGCCTCGATCGCCTCGGCCAGTTCCACCTCGGAAACCGGCTGCAGGATGTCCACCACCAGGCCGAAGGCGGGATCGTGCCCGTCCTCGTACAGGTCCCGGACCCGGGAGGCGGTGTCGCGCTGGTGGATCATGCCGTTCCTCCGGCCATCTCGCGGCGCAGGCGCCTCTTGATGCGCTCGAAGCGCTTGCGGACCATGGGCGCCTTGAGTTCGAGTTCCTCGGCGATCAGATCGTGCGACAGCCCGCGGAGCCACTGGCTCAGGATCTCGCGATCCAGCGGCGTCTCAAGGCTGCGCAGCACGCTGTCGAGTTCCAGCTCGCAGCCCTCGGGGGCGCGCCGGTCGGCGGCCGAGAGGCGCGATTGCAGTGCGCCGGCGAACTGGCGGTCAGGGGCCTCGGCGCTGCGAAGCCGGCGGTAGACCCGCCCCTTGTCGATCACCGAGGTCTCCGCGATCCGGAACACCAGGGCCCAGAGTTGCGCTGGCTCTGACGCGGCAAGCTCGCCGCCGCTGACGCACCGATCCAGGCGCCGGGCGACCGTGGAGAGGATCTCCTGGGAGTCGAACAGCCGTCGCATGGCCGGGCTGAGCTTGCCCCGGATGCGCCGGCGGACGCGATCGCCATAACGCTCCAGAAAGAGGCCCGCCGCCTCGCGGTCGCCGGACCGCATGCGCGTGATCAGCGTCTCGATGCCGGGGGCCTGCTGCTCCAGTCCGTCCATCTTCTCCGGCTGCCCTCACGAGAAAAAACCGCCCGCCCGTCACACGCCGCGCCCGGGCTCCGTCTCTTGGGTCGCCCGGGTGGCCCCAGCCGCCATCCGGGCGCCCGGTATGGCCAGCCATCTGGCCATGAGAAAGGAGCCCCCCGATGCGGCATGGTAACAGAAGTTGCGCGCTTGTGCGAGCAGGTGTTATTTGTCTGGTCTTCGCAGCTGTCGGCCCGGAGCCAGCCTTCGCCACAGGGGCCCTCCCGATCGCGTCGGTCTCGGGCGATGACGAGTTGTCCATGCTTTGTGAACTTCGGCGGAAGCTCGGCCTGCCATGCGACATCTCCAACACCGCCCCGATGGAGGAGTACTACGCCGCCGTGGAAGAAGCGTATCTCCAGGCCGACCTCGATCGCTTCTCCAATGACGAGAGAATCGACCTCATCCTCCAGATCCTCGTGGTGCAGGAGAGCCAGACGCCCATGCCCGATAAGGTGGACCCCGGCGCCTACCGCCGGTTCATGGATCTGCTCGATCACATGCTCCTGGAACTGGAGGCGTGACGATGCGCCAGCACGAACTCATCGAGCCCCACCCCGCCTCCCGCCGCAGCCTGCGGTTCGCCTCCAGCGATGAGATGGTCTCGGCCCGGCTTCGAATCGTCTGCGAATCGATGCGCATCGCCGAGGTGGCCCGCCGAACCGGCGCGCACCCGGAGACAGTACGTCGCTACATGTCCGGTCACGCCGCCAGCGTCTCGTTCCTGGTCCGCTTCTGCGAAGTCATGGACATCTCGGCCGACTGGCTGCTGCTGGGCCGCGGGGCCGCAGGACGCGCCGAGGCAATGGAGGAGCGCCTGGCCCAGGCCACCGCGCAGGACCTCTGCGCTGCGCTGGCGGCGCGAATCGAACGCGGGGCGCCGGCGCCACGCGCCGGCGCCCCGCGCCTGGCGACCGAAGAGGGATGAACTCGAAGCAGTGAATCCTGCCCGGCCCGCGTCTACCATGCAACGCTGCTCGACCAGTTCAGCGGAAGGCGACGCATGGCGCAACCGGACAGTTCACAGCGCGCCTCGGCGGCCCGGAGCGGCGGCCTGCTCGCCGCAGCGGGCTTTCTCCCGATTGCCCTGGCGATCGTGCTCGGCATGCTCGCCGGCGTCGGCAGCTTCACCTTCGGCTACGCCGAGGGCGCCAGCTACCTGAGTTCAAAGCCGGAGGCGTGCGCCAACTGCCACATCATGCAGGACTACTACGACACGTGGGAGAAAAGCAGCCACCACGCCGTCGCGGTCTGCGTGGACTGCCACCTCCCGCACGACCCCGTCGGCAAGTACGTCGCCAAGGCCGACAACGGCTTCTTCCACTCGCTGGCGTTCACGCTGGACAACTTCCACGAGCCGATTCAGATCAAGGACCGCAACCGGCGCATTGCACAACGCAACTGCGTGGCCTGCCATGTCGAGACGGTGCACCAGATGCTCCCGGCCGATCCGGGCGGCGACATGCTGCAGTGCATCCACTGCCACGCGGATGTGGGCCATGCGGAGCGGCGGTAACCTGATGGAAGGGATGTGTCACGATGAAATCGACTGAGACTGGCCGCCCGTCACGCGGCCGCTTCTGGCTGATGGCGGGGCTGCTGGTGGTCACGGCCGTCGCCACCCTCGGCGTCACCGCCCTGGTGGTCAACATCTTCGGGCGCAAGCAGGAGGCCCGTACCCCCTTCGTCCGCCTGGCCGAGGTCGACGAGGTCACCACCGACCCCGCGGTGTGGGGCGTCAACTGGCCGCGCCAGTACGACGACTACCTGCGCACCGTCGACACCGAGTACACCACCTACGGCGGCTCCAGCGCCATGCCGGCCCAGAAGCTCGAGACGCATCCGTGGCTCAAACGCCTGTACGCCGGCTACGCCTTCTCGCTGGACTACCGCGAGGCCCGCGGGCACGCCTACATGCTGTCGGACCAGCTCCAGACGCGGCGCGTCACCGAGCGCACGCAGGCCGGCGCCTGCCTGCACTGCCACGCCAGCGTGATCCCCACCTACCGGCGCCTCGGGCTGGAGGCGATGGGCCAGCCCGCCGACGCCGAGGCCCTCGCCGCCGACTTCCACTGGGACGCCGTCCAGCGGGGCTTCGAGCAGATCAGCGCCATGGAGTATCCCGAGGCCTACGCCGCCCTCGCCGAGACGCCCGATGGCACGGACGTCGCCGCCCCCCATCCGGTCAGTTGCATCGACTGCCACGATCCGGAGACGATGAAGACGCGCATCACCCGCCCGGGCTTCATGCGCGGCATCGCCGCCTTCGCCGCCAGCGACGCCCCGGCCCCGCACCTGCCCAGCATCGAGCGCTGGCGCGCCGGCGGGCGCGACCGCCCGTACGACCCGAACCTCGACGCCTCCCGCCTGGAGATGCGCACCTTCGCCTGCGCCCAGTGCCACGTCGAGTACTACTGCGCCTCCAAAGAGACGCTCTTTTTCCCATGGGCCAACGGCCTGAAGGTCGAGCAGATCGAACAGACATACGACGAGCACAGCTTCCCCGATGGCAGCGCCTTCTACGACTACAAGCACGGCGAGACCGGCGCGCCGGTCTACAAGGCCCAGCACCCGGAGTTCGAACTGTGGAGCCAGGGCATTCACGCCCGCGCCGGCGTCGGCTGCGCCGACTGCCACATGCCTTACGAGCGCCAGGGCGCCATGAAGGTCAGCAGCCACTGGGTCCGCAGCCCCATGCTCAATATCAACAACGCCTGCCAGACCTGCCACAACGTACCGGAAGAGGAACTCAAGGACCGCATCCGAACCATCCAGGGTCGCACCACGGCGCTCATTGACCGCGCTGCCGAGGCGATGGTCGCCATGCTCGACGCCATCGGCGCAGCGAAGGCCGCCGGCGCCACCGACGAGGATCTCGCCGACGTCTTCGAGCTGCAGAAGAAGGCCATGTGGCGGCTCGACTTCATCAGCAGCGAGAACTCCAAGGGCTTCCACGCCGATCAGGAAGCCGCCCGCATCCTCGCCGAGTCCATCGACTACTCCCGCCAGGCCCAGTTTCTTGCCCAGGCGCTGCGCTCGCCGGCGGCTCCGCCGCCGGCCATACCCGATGCGCCGGTCGAGGGCGTCACGCCGAGCGACCAGGCGCCCCCGGGCCCGTACCGCCAGCCCGCCCAGGGCGGCGGCGGAGCAGGGCCCCGCTGACTGGCAGCGCGCCGGCATCCCGCAGATCTGGTATGCTGGACCGATGACCGACGGGAACGTCACGCGAGTGCTGCACGCGATCGAAGCCGGCGATGCGCGCGCATCGGAAGAGCTGCTGCCGCTGGTCTACGAGCAGCTGCGCGCCCTGGCAGCGCAGCGCATGCGCAACGAAGGGCCGGGCCAGACGCTTCAGGCCACCGCCCTGGTGCACGAGGCCTACGTGCGCCTCGTCGGGCCCAGCGGCCTCGAACCGACGCGATGGGATGGGCGCGGCCACTTCTTCGCCGCCGCGGCAGAGGCAATGCGCCGCATCCTCATCGACCGGGCCCGGGCCCGCGGCGCCCTGAAGCGCGGCGGCGACCGGCCCCGCCTGATGCTGGATCAGTCGTCGCTGACGCTCGACGCCCCGCCGCCGGAGATCCTTGATCTCGATGAAGCTCTCAAGCGCCTGGAAGCGGAGGATCCCGTCAAGGCCGACCTCGTCAAGCTCCGCTTCTTCGGCGGGTTGTCGCTGAGCGAGGCGGCGGCCATCCTCGGCATCAGTGACTCGACGGCGGACCGGTACTGGGCCTACGCCCGGGCCTGGCTGTACAACGAGATGGCCGGCGAGTTCTGAGCGCCGCGCAGGCGCCCGCTCCCGCACGCAAGAAAAGCCGCGGTCCCCTGAGGCCCGGGCGGGTTGCTTCTCGCATGAGGCTCTGACTGGGCGGACGTCCCGCCCGGCGAGTCAATTGGCCAGCGAGCGCCGCTCGCGCACATTCAAACGTGTTGGGAAGGAGATACTTCATGCATGGCAAGCGATATCTGATCGGAGCGTCGGTGGCAGGCTGCGCCGCGGTCTGCGCCCTGGCGGGGTTCACGGCCGGCGGGGGAGAGGCCGGCCCGCAGCCGCGGGATCTGCTGGCGCTGCAGCAACTCCAGAGTGATTTCCACGCATCGGGGGCGCTGGGCAGCCGCGAACTGCTGGAGGAGATCTTCGCCGAGAACGCCGTGGCCAACGTGGCGGGCATGACGTTCGAGGGCCGCGACGCCGTCGTCGACTTCTTCTCATCCAGCCCGCTGTTCGGCAAGGTGGTCAGCCTCGCGCCGAGCTACAAGAGCGAATATGAGATCCACGGCAACTGGGCCACCTACAGCTTCGAATGCGTCATCGTGAACGCCGGCGGCGGTGATCCACTGACCACGCCCCTGTCGACCATCCCCTTCGGGGCACAGAACCCCACTGTTGAGATCTTCCAGCACAGCACCGCGCAGGGCATGATGGTCCGCGAGGATGGCCGCTGGGTCATCCTCACATTCAACGGCAGCGCGGGCCCGCAGTGACGCAGACGGGCAGGGGATTCCACGCTGCACCCGACTGACCAGGGGGACTCGATGAGCGCAATGAGCGGTCGGCGTCGATGCGGACGCTGGCCGCCGTTGCGCCATCCAGCGCCGACCCGCCCGAGACCGCTACGGGCAACCCGATGCAAACTCGTTCTGGAAGCAGAGGAAATCGAAGAAGTCCAGCGCTCCGCTGCCGTCGCAATCCGCCCGGGGATCCCCGGCGCCGAACTGATTCTGAAAACAGAGGAAGTCGAAGAAGTCCAGCGCGCCCGAGGCGTCACAGTCGGCCGGGCACGCGAGCATATGTGACCACAGAAGGGCTTCTGTGCGCCCGGTCGCGGTGTTGAAGCCGGATCCGACGACCGAGATCTCGCCGCCTTCGACCCAGACCCCGTAGGCGATGGAACTGGTGAAGCTCGCAGGCAGGTAGCTGTGCAGGTCAACCCATGACGCCGCCGTAGAGGACCACGCGCTGGCGTGGGCGACGCCGCCGACAGAGGCCTGCCCGACCTGCGTGCCCTCGCAGACGCCCCATGCCACCGATTGACTGGATCCCGCGGGATTCAGATCAACCCAGGATGCGGCAGAACCAGTCCACAGCGCGGCGTGCGCAGAGCCGGCGACGAGAACATCTCCGACTTGCTTTCCGGAATGAACGCCCCGGGCGCGTGACTGCGGCGCCCCGGGAGGACTCAGATCGATCCAGGAAGCGCTGCTTCCTCTCCAGAGGCTTGCTTTGACCACGCCGCCGACGACGGCGTATCCCACCTGTTCGCCAAGATGCGCCGCGCGGGCCTGCGACTCCGTTGCCCCGGCCGGATGCAGATCGACCCACGAGGCCGCCGTCCCTGTCCAGAGCCCGGCATGATCCGATCCGATGCGCCCATAGCCGACCTGCTGGGCGCCGTCGATCGCCTGCGCGCTCGAAAGCGTGGCGCCCGCCGGGTGCAGGTCCACCCAGGTCCCTGCGCTGCCGCTCCACATGCCCGCGTGCGAGGCGCCGTCGATGAACGCGTTGCCGACCTGCCGCGTCGCGTCAGCGCCGTAGGCGTAGGACCCCGAGGCGCCCGCCGGTTCCAGGTCGATCCAGGAAGCCGCGTCGCCGCGCCACAGGCTGGCATGATCGACAAAGGAAACCCGGGCCTGTCCGACCTGTGCGCCAGGCGCAGCGCCGTTGGCCTGGGAGGTCATCGTTGCGGGCGGATGCAGGTTCGTGACCGACCATTGCGCCGCGGCCGAACCAGTGGCCGCGCACAGAACAGAGCCGACCAGGCGACGTGTCATCGGATTTTTTCCAGGATGCGGCAGACGATGCCGCGGCACACCTTCACCAGAGCAGCCTACCGAGGCGCCTGAGCCGCTGTCAAGGGGTCTTGGAATGCCGCCGGGGGCAGGCGCTTGCCGCCCCGCCGAATCTGGTAGGCTGGGCGGGCGGGCGTCGGGGGCCGTCTGAGGCCCCGGCGCGACGGTTCACGCATTGCCGGGAGGAGTCCCGCCATGAGCCATCAGTCTGCCGAATCGATCTTCTACCAGGCCCGGACCATGCCGCCGGCCGAGCGCGAGTCGTTCCTCAAGGACGCCTGCGCCGGCGACGTGGGCCTGCGGGCCAAGGTCGAGGCCCTGCTGCAGGCCGAGGCCGCGGCGGGCAGCTTCCTCAAGACCGTGGCGCCAGAAGGAGAGGGCGCCAAAGAGGAGGACCCCGCGGGCGGCGCCAACGGCGTCACCATCGCCTCCCCCGGCGCCGAGCAGCCCGGCCAGATGATCGGCCGCTACAAGCTGCTCCAGCGGATCGGCGAGGGCGGCTTCGGCACAGTCTGGATGGCCGAGCAGCGCGAGCCCGTCAAGCGCCGCGTCGCCCTCAAGATCATCAAGCTCGGCATGGACACGAAGCAGGTCATCGCCCGCTTCGAGGCCGAGCGCCAGGCCCTGGCGATGATGGACCATCCGAACATCGC
>JBICIE010000126.1:0-8266 GCA_043101635.1 Phycisphaerales bacterium JB039
AAAAAGGGGCCGGCGTCGGCCGGCCCCCGGGTGAATCGACAACTGTCTCAGCCCCCCAGCCCGATGCCCGCCGAGTCGAGCAGGCCGGGGTAGGCCCGCTCCTCCTGCTCGCTCTGGATGAGGACCGTGGGCTTGATGAGGATCAGCAGGGTCTGCTCCTCCTTGGACTCCATGCGGTTGCTGAAGAAGCGGTTGAGGATCGGCAACTTCGAGAGCACCGGCACGCCGGTCTCCACCTCGAACTCGGTGATGACGCGCTGGCCGCCGAGCAGCACGGTGCCCTGATCGGGGACGGACACGGTGGTCTGCACGCGGGTGACGGTGACGGTCGGCAGCGAGATGAACGATTCGGTGTCGGCGCTGCTGACCAGTTCGCCGCCGGCGACGGCAGTGACGGACTGCTGCTCGAAGCCGTCGATGCGGGCGATGCCGGTATCGACGTTGAGCTGCACGTAACGGCGGTCGGCGCTGATGGTGCCGTCGACCAGGAGCGTGACGCCCTCGGAGACGACGCTGACGGTCGGATCGAAGCCGACGGCCGAGTCGCCGACGACGGGCTGCAGGTCGCTGACGAAGGCGACCTGCGTCGCGACGTAGATGTTGGCGACCTGCCCGTTGGTGAAGGTCAGGCGCGGCGCGGTGAGCTGCACGGACCGCCGGTCCGCCTGGGTGGCCTCGACCAGGAAGTCGACCTGGACATCATCGAGGAACTGGCCGGCGATGCCGAGGGCGGGCGCCGCGCCGAGGATGTTCGACGCAATGCCCGAGGTCGGCGCCAGCGTATTGACCAGCCCGAAGGAGTTCTGGCTGAAGGCGACCGGCGACCAGCCGCTGTTGTAGGGCACCGCGGTCTCGGTCGGGTTGACGCCGCCGCCGCTGACGGTGCGCAGGGGGTTGTTGGGCTGGGAGAAGTCGAAGAAGTCGCCGCCCTGGATGGTCGGGTCGGTGGCGCGGACGTCGCGGACGGAGGCGTTGTTGGCGTTGATGTAGACATCAAGGTCCATGCCGACGCGCTCGAAGAAGTCCTGGTTGACCAGCAGGAAGCGGGCCTCGACGTTGATCTGCATGGCCCGCTGCTCGCGAAGCTGGCTGAGCAGCCCGCTGATCTGGCGGTGGTTGGCCGGGGTGTTCACGACGACGAGGCTGCCGCCGTACTGATACATCTTGCCGGTGTCGCCGCCGTTGGCCTCCCAGCCGGTGGGATCGACCAGTTCGCGGATGAGATCCTCGATGTCGCGCAGGCGGTCCTCGATCGGGCGGCGGTCGAGTTCCTCATTGTCCTGATCGTCGCGGAAGGGGCTCTGGCCGCTGCTGCCGCCCTGGCCGGAGCTCTGGAGCACGTTCTGCAGGTCGAGGTCGGGGACCTCGTCGTAGTCGGGCACCTCGTGCAGCAGGTCGCGCATGTCGTAGATGAACAGGTCCCGGTGCCTGCGGATGCGCTCGTCAGAGCTGATGGTCACGATGCCATCGAGCACCGCCCAGCTCACCTTGGCGAAGTCGTCATCGCTGACCTTGCTCAGGATGCGGTCCAGCGCCACGGAGGTGGGCACCTCCGGCAGGTTCAGGCTCAGGGGCGTGTCGCGGCCGATGCCGATTTCTTCCATCGCCGACCACTCGACGTCGAAGCTGATGTCCGGGCGCAGTTGCTGCACGGCGCCGAGCACCTGCTCCAGCGAGTTGTCCTGGAACGCCAGCGGCGGGAAGGTGCGGCGCATGGCGGCCAGCGTGTCGCGATTCTCCGGGCTGTCGACGTACTGCGTCGAGCCGCCGCGGGTCAGCGTGATCGAGGGCCAGTCCAGCGGGAAGTTGACGATGTCCGTCGGGGGCAGCGCGGCCAGTTCGCTGTCGATGGCCAGGCGGTTGAGGGCCGCGTTCTTGCGGCGGACGGCGTTGTCGTACTCGATGTACAACTGGACGTTGCTGATGACATCGTGCAGCAGCAGGCCCGTCGGGTTGCGCGGATCGACATTGAGCAGGCGGTCGACCGCGTCGAGGGCTTCGGCGTAGCGCTGCTCGCGCTGGAAGGCGCGGATCTGGTCGATCAGTTCGTTGACCAGCCGCTCGCGATCGCGGCGCACCAGTTGCTGCTGCTGCTGGGCCTGCTCGCGGTTCTGCTCGGCGGCCATCTCGCGGGCCCGGTCCAGGGCGGCCTGGCGGGCCGACTCGATCCGGACTTCCAGTTCGTCGGCCCGGTCCAGCAGGCGATTCAACTCCGGCTCGGCGAAGACCGAACGCGATCCCTGCAGGCGCACGCGGGCCTGCTGGACGCTGTTGATGGCCTCGGTAAAGTCGGCGCTCTGGAGGGCCCGCTCGGCCTGGCGCAGGGCGTTGTTGAACTCGGCCCGGGCGTTCTGCTGCTCGATCTGGCGGGTCTCGGCGAACTGCCCCAGCGGGTCCGTGCCTGCCGGCTGGCGACCCATCCGCACCAGGGCCTCATCCAGGCGCTGCTGGACGCGCGTCCGCTCCTCGCTGGAGAGGTATCGCATCAGGTTGCCGGTGCGGAGGTTGTTGTAGCGGCGCACCGCGTCGGCGTACTCGGCGTCCTCGAAGGCCAGATCGGCCCGGCGCAGCTCCGCCTGGGCCTCGGCCATCTGCGCCATCTGGATGATGTCATCGGGGGTCTGCGGCTGGGCCGGCTGCTCGGGCTGGGCCTCCTCCGGCTGTTCGGTGACAACGCCCGGCTGGAGCAGCGCCAGCGCGTCCGGCGCCGCCTCGAAGGCGCCCCCACGCGCCTCTTCAAGAGCGACGAGACGACTCTGGTAGCTGTCGAGCGTCGCCATGGACTGCTCATCCAGCGATACGCCGGAGCGGCGCACCAGCGCAAAGCCGCTCTTGGCCTCGTTGTAACGGCCGGCGTCGAAGTCGGCGACCGCCTGGGCCAGCGCCTGGGGAATCACCGGGGCAAGCTCGGCGCGGCGCGAGGCGATGGTCTCCAGCAGGGACGCGGCCCGGTCGCGCTGCTCGGCCGAGGCGTGCTCGGCGTCCCGCGCGGCGGTGGCGTGCAGGTCGGCGACGGCAAGATTGCCCGTGTCGAGGCTCGCCTGCGCCTTCTGCATGCTGATCTCGACGGCGTCAGCCTCGCGGATGGCCCGCTTGACCTCCTTGTTGAGCTGAAGCGCTTCCGCCATCGCCGGGCCGACGAGCTGCCCCTCGGACCGCAGCGCCGCCAGCAGGGTGTCGCGCGCCGCGACAAGCTGACCCTCGGCCATCTGGCGCCGCGCCACAACCAGCGCATCGTCCAGACTGACGGTGGCGGGCGGCGCCGCCGGGATCGGCTGCGCCATCGCAAGGGGCGTAAGCAGGCCGGCCGCCAGCGCCATGGCCAGTGCTGGTCGGATGGAGCGATGAGGGAGGGTCTTCATGCCATTCTCCGAAATGCTGGGGCCGCCGCAGGGGCAGCGGCCCGCCGTGTGGGGGACCGGCGCAGCGCGCGCCGGGCATTGTTGGCCGGATTGTCGCGGGGCGCGCCGGTCTCGCCCCGCAGGTCGAGTCGCCACGCGCGACCCGCCTCACCGCCCCCGAGTGCAGGAGAATACTGCCGTCGCGGTCGGGTTGCAATGGCCCGGCCGCCAATCGACGATTCTCGACCGCCCGGCGTCGGCGGGGGCGCCGCCGCCGCAGTCACTGTTCGAGCCGACGCACCGAGATGATCCGCCGGCCCGCCCTCGGAAGCGACGGGGCCTTGAGTTTGCCTTCTGTAAGCTCCTCAAGCTGCTGCGCCGTCACCCGATCGGCGCCGAGCATGACCAGCTCCGGCCAGCCATCGGCCGAGGGCGCCGGGTCCCGCGAGTCAATGGCGTCAAACGACAACTCCTCGGCCTCACGCCAGTTCCGGGCCACCAGCAGCAGTTCCCAGTAGACGCCGCCGCGCGGGCCGATGAGCGGATCGGCGCCGGTGTCCGGGGTCGATCGCACCAGACAACGCCAGAACGTCGGGCCCAGCTCGCGCCCCTGGTCGTCGACGTTGGTGTCCGGGTCGATGTTGAGCGTGAGCCGCCAGGCGTCGATGAGCCGCTCTGCAACTTCTTCTGACGTAAGCAGTTGCGGGTTGCTCTCGGGCGCCGTCAGCACGCCGCGATGCTCGTGGGCCGCCGAGTCGACCCCGATGGGCTCCTCCAGGGGCCCGAGGTCGAAGGCCGCGAGCGTGCGCTCGACGCGGTCCTTCAGGGACGCCTCGGCCCGGACGGTCACAATCTTGTGCTCGTCGACGAAGACGTAGTAGAAGGGCTCCTCGCTGATGGCGCCGAAGCCGCAGAGCCCATCTTCGAACAGGAAGGCGCCGAAGCGGCGGACCCCATCCATCAGCCGCTCCAGCCCGACGGGGTGATAGGCGATGTACGGGTCGACCTCGCGGTAGGCGTCCTGCCCGAGGACATCGAGAATGGGGTAGATGCGCCCCGGCATCAGGGTGAGCAGGGCCCGAACCAGGCTTTGAACCCGCCCGGCGGAGATCACGATGTCGTAGACGTAGCGATCCGGCCACTCCTCCCATTCCTCGCCGCTGTCGTCCTCGGCCTCCGGGGCGTCGGCCGGCTCGAAATCGACGCGATAGCCCGGGGCCGGCTGGAGCGGCTCGATGGGATAGACCCCGAGCGGGAACTCGAAGTCGCCGATCCGCACGCGCGCAATCGAGTTGTCCGGGGCGCAGGTGATCATGGGGCATCATTCCATCGGCTTGCCCGGGCCGAGGGCGGCAACGGCCGATCTCCTACAATCGAGGATGGCTGGCATCGTGCTGTGCGCTCTCGGCAATTCGCGGGCCCGGATCGGGCGGCTGGATGGAGAGGATGTCGTCGACACCCGCTCCGTGGAGCTCGCCCCCGCAGCGCTGGACGCCGAGCTTGATGGCGCCATCGCCGGCGCCGGCCCCGCCCCGGCCCTGGTCGTGGCGTCGGTCAACCCGCCGGCGTTCGATCGCATCGAGAGCCGCATCTCGGCCCGGCGCAGCGCCGAGGTCTACCTCGCCGGGCGCGACATGCCGATCACCGTGACCACAGCGCTGAAGGACCCCTCGACCGTCGGCCATGATCGGCTGCTGTGCGCCCTTGCGGCGTTCCGGCGGGCCCAGGGCGCCTGCATCGTGATCGACGCGGGCACCGCCATCACGGTCGACTTCATCGATGGCGCCGGAGTCTTCCACGGGGGCGCCATCGCGCCCGGCGTGCGGGCCATGCTGCGGGCGCTGCCGCAGAGCTGCCCGCGCCTGCCGCAGGTCGAATGGACCCGGCCGGACCTGATCGAGGGGCCATTCGGGCGCGAGACCGTGGAGGCGATGCTCGTCGGCGTGCGGGCCTCGGCCGTCGGTCTGGTGCGTCTGCTGATCGATCGCTACGCCGAGTTCTACCGCGCCTACCCGCGCATCATCGCAACCGGCGGCGACGCGGCAGACCTCTTCAGCGATGACCCGGTGATCGAGCAGATCGTTCCGGACCTGCAACTCGTCGGGCTCGCCGACATCTGCCGGCAGGCCCTGGGCGGCGAGGCGGCGTGACCGTCGGGTGGCGGCTGCTGACACCGGCTGGCCGCGCCGGGGCGATCGGCGCCCTCGCGATGCAGGGCGATTCGGGCGCGGAACTGGACGCGGCGCTGGCGGTCCTTGGGCTCCGGGCGGCGCCCGGGCAGGCGCAGTTCTGTGATCTTGCGGGCGTCGATCAGGGGCTCATCTGCCGGCCCGCGGCGAACCTCGCGATCCTCACGCCGCACGGTGGGGTGGCGATCCTGCGGCGCCTGCTCGAACGACTGGAGGCCGCCGGGATCAGCGCTGCGCCCGGGCCCGTCGACTGGCCGGAGGCGACCGACGCCGTCGAGTTGCGCCTGCTGGAGATCCTGCCCGGCGTGCGCAGCCCGCTTGCGATCGGGCTGCTGCTCGATCAGCCGCGGCGCTGGCGTGAGCGTCCGCACGATGTCGTCGACGCCGCCATCGCAGGGCTGCTGCACCGGCTGCTCCGTCCGCCGACGGTCGCGATCGTCGGGGCGCCCAACATCGGCAAGAGCGCGCTGCTCAACGCGCTGGCTCGTCGAGCCGTCTCGGTCGTCGCCGACGAGCCGGGGACGACGCGCGACCACGTCGGCGCCCTGGTAGAGTGCGCCGGTCTGGTGGTGCGTCTGCTCGATGCGCCGGGCGAGCGCGCCGGCGCCGGCGCCGTCGAGGCCGCGGCCCAGGCCCTGGCGCGCGACGCGATCGCCCAGGCCGACCTGCGACTTCTGTGCGTCGACGCCGCCTCGGGCCCGCTGGCCGGGCGGATCCAGGCCCAGGATCTTGTCGTCGCAACCCGGCGCGATCGGGGCGCCCCGGCCGGGCCGGTCGATGTCCAGACCAGCGCCCTGACCGGGGCCGGCCTGCCGGAGCTGGCCCGGGGGATCCGCGACCGGCTGGTTCCGCCCGAGGCGCTGGGCGACCCTCGGCCCTGGCGATTCTGGGAGGGGCCCGGCGCGGTCGGCGCCGGAGGCGTGGCTCCGGCGCCGGGGTGACCCGGGCGCGGCGGGTCTCTAGACTCTCCATCCGCTTCGGAAGGACCTTCAGTGGACGAACGCCAGGCACAGATCAAGGAAGGCGCCGGTCTCGAGGAATCGCGCGTCAATGTCGAGTTCGTCGACTTTCTCAAGAAGTGGAGCACGCCGGCGCTGCTGGTCGTGGCGGCGATCGTCGTCGGCATGTTCGCGCTGCGCAAGCTGGAGGAGCGGCGCCAGTCATACCTCGACGCCGCCTTTGCCCAGTACGAGTCCGCGGCCCGGCCCAAGGGCGTCGGGCCCGATACGGCGCCGCTGACGTCGGTGGTGGCTATCAGCCCGTTCACGCTCCAGGGCGTCGCCGAGGAGTACGGCGACGTCAAGGGCGCCCGCTGGCTGTCGCGCCTGGCCGCGGCGGACACCTACATGACTGCGGTGCGCACGGGCGTGACGCTGGGCGCGACGGTCATGGCCGACGGGACGGTCGCCGACCCGGAGCAGGACCTGCTCGGGCCCGAAGCCCGGACTGATTACCTGGAGCAGGCCCGCTCGTTGTACCGGGCGGTGCTTCAGGATACCGAGAACGATCCCAACGCCACGATCCACACGATTCGCGCGCTCTTCGGCATCGCCGCGGTGCAGGAGAGCGCTGGCGAACTGGAGGGGGCGCGCCAGTCGCTGGATCGCGTCGCGACGCTCGCCGCTGCGCGCGGCTTCGGCACGCTCGCCCGCCTTGCGGAGCGCCGCATCCAGACGCTGGACAGCCTCGAGACGCCCGTTGAACTGGTGTCCAGCGAGAGCCTGCCGGAGCTGCCCTGGCTGGCGCCTCCGCCGCCACCTGCGCCCGAACAGCCGCGCGAGGCGCCCCCCGGCGCCCCCGGCGACGAGAGCCCGTTCGGCCCCATCCTGCCTCCCGCGCTGCCCGGTGACGGGGCGGCCGAGCCCGGTGATGGAGGATCGCCCGCGTCCGGCGACGCCGGCGGCGGGGGGTGAGCGGACCGGGGGAAGTCTGCTGGAACCGCGACCTGCTGCTGCCCGGCGGCAAGGTCGACCCCGAGGCGGTGCGGCGTGTTCTGGAGGACGCCGGGGAGGATGACCTCGACGCCCGGCGCGTGCTGTTCGTGCTGCAGCGCGATGTCCAGACGCGCCTGGACAAGTATCTGACCAGCCGCATCACGTTTCTCAGCCGCACACAGTTGCAGCGGGTGATCGAGTCGGGCGACGTGCTCGTCAACGGGCGGGCCGCCAAACCCTCGACTTCGCTGCGACTCGGGGATGTGATCGATGTGATCATCCCCGCGCCGGCGCCGACGGAGATCCAGCCGGAGGAGATCCCGCTGGATGTCCTGTTCGAGGATGCGCACATCATTGTGCTGAACAAGCGCGCGGACATCATTGTGCATCCTGCGCGGTCGCACAACAGCGGAACCATGCTCAACGCGTTGGCGTGGCGGTTTGCGCACGAGAGCGGTGGGGAACTGAGCCCGGTCGGCAAGGACCTGGCGCGTCCGGGCGTGGTGCATCGGCTGGATCGCGACACCACAGGGTGCATCGCGTTCGCGAAGACCGAGGAAGCGCACTGGAAGCTGGCGGTGCAGTTCGAGCGGCGCGAGGTGGACAAGCGCTACCTCGCGGTTGCGCACGGACATGTCGAGCCGGACGGGCAGGTAATCGATCTGCCGCTGGGGCCGCACCCGTCCAAGGAAAAGGGATACCGCGAGAAGCGCGTGGTGCGCTATGACGATCTGGGCAAGCCGAGCGTGACGGTGTGCCGCGTGCGCGAGCGGTACTCGGTGGGCCGATCGCTCCGCGATCG
>JBICIE010000127.1:0-3562 GCA_043101635.1 Phycisphaerales bacterium JB039
GTATGGATTAGCTCTTGGAAACAAGAGTGACGCCCTTGGGTGGAACATACACAGGTGCTGCATGGCTGTCGTCAGCTCGTGCTGTGAAGTGTCGGGTTAAGTCCCTTAACGAGCGCAACCCCTATCGTTAGTTACTAACGCGTCATGGCGAGGACTCTAACGAGACTGCCGGTGTCAAACCGGAGGAAGGTGGGGATGACGTCAAGTCCTCATGGCCCTTACGTCCAGGGATGCAAACGTGCTACAATGGTGCGTACAAAGCGATGCGATATCGTGAGATGGAGCAAATCGCAAAAAGCGCGCCCCAGTTCGGATTGCAGGCTGCAACTCGCCTGCATGAAGCCGGAATCGCTAGTAATCGCGGATCAGCTACGCCGCGGTGAATACGTTCCTGAGCCTTGTACACACCGCCCGTCAAGTCATGGAAGCCGGGAGTGCCCGAAGTCGCCTCGTTTCAGGGGTGCCTACGGCAAGCTCGGTGACTGGGACTAAGTCGTAACAAGGTAGCCGTAGGAGAACCTGCGGCTGGATCACCTCCTTTCTAAGGGATTTCCTTAGACTGGTGTACGTGTTTGAGTCGGGCCCCTCCGGGCCCGAGCCTCAGCTCGTTCCACCCTCGCACAACGCGATGGTGGTGGAGAGCGATCTCCAGCCAGTTGAGTCAGCGCATCCTCGTCCGCTTCCCTCGGGAAACCGAGCGGCGGATACCCGGCCGGCGACGGCCGGATCAAGAGCGTCCAACTGTCACGATCACCGCAAGGCCCGGCTCGTTTTGAGTCGGGCCTTGTCTTTTTTGCGGTGTGATCGCGGAAGGAAAGGCAGGAACGCAGAGGGCACAGAGAAGGCGCAGAGGACGCAGAGGGGAGAGTTGGTCAGTGCTCAGGAGTCTGCCGGCCGCCTGTCAAGAGTCGGGGGACCACGAGCGCGGGCCCATGTCAGGCTCAAGCCCGATCTCCGTGCGAACGGCGCCGGTCGGCAGGCCCCGCTCGGGGATCACGGTGTCCCCGGAACGCAGCATGATGACGGGCTCGCCATCTTCAGCTCGCAGCAGCGTGACCATTCGCGTTCCCTTGGGAAGCTGGGTGTAAGCCCAATCTTCCTCGCCATCCAGCCGGTACGCGATTCGCGGGGCTGGATGGAACTGGCGATCAGCGCGTGGGTGTCCGGGGGGCGCCAGCCTCACCATTTCGCCAGCGCGCACAGTCACGCAGAATCTGTCTGAGGGATCGGAATCCATCGCGAAGTAGTGCCGGCCCGGGATTGCCGCGATCACGAGCACATCCCGCTGCAGCCCATTCTCCACCTCCAGGAAACGTCCTGCACAGCCCGCTTGGCAGAGCGTCGCCAGAAGGAGTAGGGCGCACAGCCGCAACTCGACCGTGCGCACGCTGCTGAGCCAGCGGGGGAGCGGCATGCGGGATCGTATCAAAGTCAGGAGTCAGGAGACGGGGCGCGTGCGGCGGGCGTGGCGTGGGCGGCGAGCTGTGCGATCTCGGGCGCAATCGGCTCGCCGCATTCGCACATGGATCGGAGCGATCCTCGATGGTCTTGGCGTCCAGACGGGCGTCTCACTTAACACCTGCTGGAATACCAGAGTGCTCATACTGGACGAGTCTGGACAGAGGGTCAGCTTGCCACGAATGCGCCCCTAACCGTCGTGCTCGTCGCGTTGCAGGAGGATCGTCCTCGCGCCCCGCACTTGCGCCCGTGGGTTCACCTGCGCACAGCGCTGACGCCGACAGCCGCCGCGTAGATCGCGACCAGGGCGAGGACGAGGCAGGCGCCGGGGGGCCAGTCGAGTTCGAAGCTGAGGGCGAGGCCGGCGATCATGCCGAACGCAGACAGCGCGATCGAGCCGATGGCGACGCCGAGCCAGCGGTCGGTCAGGCGCAACGCCGCGGCGCCGGGGAGCACGAGGGCGGCGGTGGCGAGCACGACGCCGGCGAGTTTCATCACGGTGACGACGCCGAGGCAGAGCAGGCCGAGGGCCATGGCCCGCATCACGCCGGCGGGCACGCCGCCAGCGCGGGCGCAGGACTCGTCGAAGGCCCAGTACGTCAGCGGGCGGCGGATGCACCAGACGGCGCCGGCGACGATGATGGTCACGATCCAGGCGACGGTGGCTTCCGGCCAGCCGACGGCGATCACCGAGCCGAACAGCGCGCTCTCCCATGATGGCGCTGCGGGCAGGTTTGGGTTGCGGCTGGCGATGTGCGTCAGCGCAGCGCCCAGCGCCATGGAGCCGACCAGCACAATGCCGATGGCGGTGTCGGGGCCGGTCCCCGTGCGCCCGGCGAGCAGGCCGATGAGCATGGCTGCGCCGAGACAGAATGCGAAGACGATGGCGAAGGAGCCGCCGGCGCTGTCGGAGAGTCCGAGGATGGCAACCAGTCCGATGCCGCCGAACGCGGCGTGGCTCACGCCCTGGCCGACGAACGCGAGGCGCTTGAGGGCGACCAGCGGGCTGAGCACGCCGCCGAGCAGGCCGAGTGCGATGGCCGTGACCAGCGGCGGGAGGACGAGGTCGGGCTGCTCGGCGAGGTAGCGCAGGGTGTTCATGCGCTGCCCTCGTGGGGGAGGGCGTGGGGGTCGTTGGGGTTGTGGGGGTCGTGGGGATGGTCGTGGTCGTGGGTGTGATCGGCGAGCGGGCACTCCTCGGCCCGATGGGCGAGCACGTGGACATCGCCGAAGGCGGGCGCCACCTCGTGCTGGAAGACCTCGGCGAGTATCTGCGGCGTCAGGCCCTCAGGGGCGGTGTGGCTGTGCAGCGTGCGGTTGATGCAGCCGATCTGGTCGCAGCCCGCGGCGACAGCGCGCAGATCGTGGCTGACGAGCGCGATGGTGGCGCCGATCGTGTCGCGCACGCGCGACACCAGCGCGCTGAAGCGCTGCTGGCCGACGACATCGACGCCGACGGTCGGCTCATCGAGCAGCAGCAGCTTGGCGCCCGCGGCGAGGGCCCGGGCGATGAAGATGCGCTGGCGCTGGCCGCCCGAGAGCTTGCCGATGGGCTTGCGGGCGAAGTCGATGGCGCCGGTGAGCAGCAGCGCCTCATCGACGCGACTGCGGACATCAGGGCCGAGGCCGCGCCAGGGCGCGCGCCGCCAGCCCGCGCCGAGTTCAACCGCCTGGCGCGCGGTGATCGGGAACTCCAGCACGGCATCCGACCGCTGCGGCACGTAGCCGATCAGGCCGCGCCGGCGGGCCTCGCGCGGCGACATCCCGAGGACTTCGATCGAGCCGGACTGCGGGCGCAGCTCACCGAGGATCAGCTTCAGCAGCGTGGTCTTGCCGCCGCCGTTGGGGCCGAGCACGCCGAGGCGCGCCCCTTGCCCGACCTGCAGCGAGACACCATCGACGGCCGGCGCCGCGGCGCCGGGATAGGTGTAGGTGACATCGCGGAGGTCGAGCGCCAGGGTCACGGTCCATCCTTGGCGGCCAGGGCTCGCGTCAGTTCATCCAGATTGGCTTCCATCATGGCGAACCAGTCGCCGGTTCCGAGCGGGTCGAGCGTTCCGACGGCGGCGCCCGGCGCCTCGCCAGCGTCACCGGCGCCGCCGTC
>JBICIE010000128.1:0-10044 GCA_043101635.1 Phycisphaerales bacterium JB039
ATCATCGCGCTGCTGATCGGCATCCTGCTGCCGGCGCTGGGCGATGATGGCGATGACCACCAGCAGTTCGATCAGGGTAAATCCGCGCGCAGCGATACCACGCATGACCAGTTCTCCTTTTCAGTTGGAGCCCGCGGCGCGGCCGGGGTGCGGGGTGGGGAGGTGGGCCGCTGCGGGCGGTCGGCGCCCCGCGGCGCGGGGCGTTGCACGAAGGCCGGGCGAGGCCAACCCGCCGGCGCGCCCATCCTGTTCGTCCGGCGGCGCGGGGCTGTTGCGTCGGCGCACGATTCTGTGCGCTGCAAAAAGCAGGGCGCCGCCCCCCTGAGCGGCGCCCGCGCTGTCATCAGGCCCCCTGCGTCAGCGCTGGCCGGTATCGATCTCGCTGGCGCCGAAGTCCACGCCCGCCAGCCCGCCGCGGGTCCAGCGGTAGTACCCCTCCACCGTCGCCTCCGAGGGATCCGGGGCCGGCCCCTCCCAGAGGCTCGGGTCGTAGGTGTACTTGGTGGGTGTCGGCGACGCCGGGCTGTTGGGCTGCCAGCCCTTGTTGCCGTCCGCGGTGACCTCCATCCGGCTGGAGGCGTCCCAGAACAGCAGGGTCACGCGCGAGGTCGGATAGGCGTAGTACTGCGGCCCCTGATTGCCGGTGTGACGCTGCGCCGAATCGTGCACATGCACCTTGTTGCCGGGGAAGCCGACATCGGAGAGCTTGCGGTCGCCAAGCTGCACGCCGCCCGGCACCGAGTACGACCGGTGTACGCCGCCCTGGCTGATGCGCATGCCCAGCGGCGAGCGGTCGTAACTTGCCGGGACCGGCTGGTAGCTGCTGCTGTACGGCCACCGCCTCTGGTGATTCGGCACCGCGCCGCTGCCACCGCGCGGCTCCTGGTACGGCTGCCAGAAACCTTCATCGTGCAGCGCCCGAGGATCCTGCTGCCAGTTGAGCCGGTGGGTGTCCTCCGGGCAGACCACCATCTTCTCCGGCAGGCGGCTGGCGAGGTAGTCCTGCAGCACCAGGTGCGAGTAGAGCACGTGCGGGATCCAGCCGGTGATGCGGCTGATGTCCTCGCGATCGGCCCGGCGCTGGAGGATGTCGACCGCCTGGTTGGCCGCGGCGTCCAGATCGCCGCTGGCCAGGCTCAGGCGCGGGTCCATCGTCGGGTAGCGCACCCGGCCCTGCCAGGTGAAGCCCCAGATCCGGTCCTGGAAGTCGGCGGCGTAGCTCTGGGTCGCCACGCCGAACTGCTGCATGTTGGCCAGGCAGATCGTGAGCTTGGCCGCCTTGCGGGCCTCGCCCAGGGCGGGCAGCAGAATCCCGATCAGCAGGGCGATGATCGCGATCACCACAAGGAGTTCGATGAGCGTGAACGCACGGCCGACGCGTGTGCATCGCATGATGAGCCTCCCCACGAGGGCGCCCCGGGAGGGCGCGAGATGGTCCTGCGGCGCCGCCTGCGGCAGCGGGCGGCCCCGCCCGATGCCCGCCAGCCTACCAGAAGTCCCAGGTCCGGTAAACCCGATTGGCAAAAAAACGAGGACCGCCGCACGGGGCGGCGGTCCTCGAGGAGTCTTTCAGGCGTTCAGAGCTGGCCGGTGTCGATCTCGCTGGCGCCGAAGTCGATGCCGGCGAGGCCGCCGCGGTTCCACTTGTAGTAGCCGTCGACGCGGCTCTCACCTGCGGCCGGGGCCGGGCCCTCCCACAGGCTGGGCACATACTCGTAGCGGGTCCAAGCCTTGGACGCCGGCCGGTTGGGCAGCCAGCCCTTGTTGGAGTCGGCGGTCAACTCGATGCGGACCGAGGCGTCAAAGAACAGCAGTGTATTGCGGGCGTCCGGGTACGCGTGGTACTGATGGCCCCGATTGCCCCAGTGGCGGGAGTGCGAGTCGTGCACGTGCACCTTGTTGCCGGGGAAATCGACCTGGCTGAGCCGCTTGTTGCCGAGTTGCACAGCGGTCGGCACCGAGTAGAACCGGTGGGAACTGGGAGACTGCTCGATGCGTGAGCCGACGATGGAGCGGTCGTAGGTGGCAGTCGGCGGCTGATAGCTGCTGCTGTACGGCCAGCGCTTGTTCGTCTCGCTGGGCGTTTCCTGGAGCGGCAGCCAGAAGCCGTTGTCGAACAGTTCCGTCGGGTCCTTCTGCCAGTTGAGCCGGTTGGTGTCCTCCGGGCAGACGACCATCTTCTCGGGCAGGCGGCTGGCGAGGTAGTCCTGCAGCACGAGGTGCGAATAGAGCACGTGCGGGATCCAGCTCGCGGGGACCTGCATGTCCTCGCGATCGGCCCGGCGGTGCAGGATGTCAATGGCCTGGATGGCCGCGGCCCGCAGGTCGCTGGAGGCCGCGGTGGGCAGCCCCGGCGCCGGCTTGAGCGTTCCGGCCTGCCAGGTGAACGCCCAGATCCGGTCCTGATAGTCGGCGGCGTAGCTCTGCGTGGCGACGCCGAACTGCTGGAGCTGAGCCTGGCAGATCGTGAGCTTGGCGGCCTTGCGAGCCTCGCCCAGCGCCGGCAGCAAAATGCCGATCAGCAGGGCGATGATCGCAATGACCACAAGTAATTCGATCAGCGTGAATCCGTGCTTGCGCCTTCCCCAATCTTGCATGGTGGGTACCTCCCTTGCCGCTGAGCGGCCACAGACCGAGGGAGGTCCACGAGAGCGCCTATAGGGCGTCCGGCCGCGCCAGCGCGGCCACCTCCCTCTGCAGCCCGAGGTTACCCGAACGGGCTTCTACTGCAACCCGTTTAAAATCCAAACATTGTCAGGTTTCTGTCAGTTGATCGTGCTCTCGGACGGCTCCGGCTGCTGACGGACCCGCCCTGGCGTGCCGATACAGGCGGGTGGCGCCCCGTCGGCGCCCCGACGCCGGCAGCCGGGAGTCGCCTCGTTGAAGCCCGCTCGACACACAGGCAAGATCCGCGGGCACGCGGCGGGCCCGGAGGGGCGTCCGAACACGCTTGGCCTGGCCTCGCGGGACCTGGAGGCGGTGCTGAACCAGATCGACCGCGCCGGGCGCGTGGAGGCGCCGCGCCGCCGGGCCTTCGTGCGCTGGGAGTTCCGCCGGCCGAGCGTGCGCATCGACCTGCTGCAGCCGCAGGGCGGCGTGATCAGCGTGACGGTGGCGACGCGGAACCTGTCGGCGGGCGGCCTGTCGGTGCTGCACAGCGCCTATGCGCACCAGGGCTCGGAGGTGCTGGTGCACATGCCGCGCCTGAGCGGGTCGACAACGCTGCTGCGCGGCGCGGTGCGGATGTGCCGGCACGTGCAGGGCGTGGTGCACGAGATCGGCATCGAGTTCGACGCGCAGATCGATGTGCGCGAGTTCATCGAGATCGACGAACTGGGCGATCGCTTCAGCCTGGAGCACGTCGACGGCGAGAAGCTCGTCGGGCGCGTGCTGTGCGTGACGGCGTCGGAAATGGACCAGAAGGTCATCCGCCATTACCTGCGCGAGACGCAACTGACCATGCGCTGCGCGGCGACGGGCGAGGAGGGGCTGGCGCAGACGACCGACCGCTTCGATCTGATCATCGCGGACCTGGACCTGCCGGACATGTCCGGCGCCGAGTTCGTCTCGCGCCTGTTCGCCTCGGGCAGCAGCAGCCCCGTCATCATGCTGGCGCCGGACTCGTCGCGGGCCACGCGCCAGCGGCTTCGCACAGCGGCGGCGGGCGCCTACCTGCCCAAGCCGATCGATCAGGAGTCGCTGCTGCGCGCCATCGCGGAGTTCTGCCTGGTCAAGGGGGGCGCCGGGCCGCTGATCAGCGCCCTGCGCGAGGGCAGTCCCAACGCGCAACTGGTGCCGGACTTCATCGCCTATCTCAAGGCCGCCGTCGAGAAGCTGCGCGCGACGATCGACGCCAACGACCACGAGCTGTGCCGCACCATCAGCCTGCAGATCGCCGGCGTGGCCCCCACCGTGGGTTTCGGGCCGATCGCCGACGCCGCGCAGATGTCGGCGCTGGCCGTCTCGGCCAGCATGAACGTGCGGGAAGCGGAGGCCTCGGTGCGGGCCCTGATCGATGTGTGCGAGCGGGCCCAGCCGGCACTGTCGAGTTGAGGGCGGTCTACCGTCGGGTGTGCTCGACCCGCGCGCATCGGAAGCCATCGCCAGCGCCCTGGGAGCGCCGGCGCGGGAGGTGCGCCCGCTGGGGGGCGGATGCGTCGGCGAGGTGTACCGGGCGGAAGTCGGCGCCGAGCGCATCGTGATCAAGATCGACCGCTCGCGAACGCCGCGACTGGATGTCGAAGGGCGGATGCTGCGCTACCTGGCCGAACGGACGCGGTTGCCGGTCCCCGGCGTGCTCGTGAGCCAGCCGGACCTGCTGGTGATGCAGTGGATCGAGAGCAGCCGGGCCGACGCCGGGGCGGACCGGCACGGCGCGGAGCTGGTGGCGGGGCTGCACGGGATCTCGGCGGCCCGCTTCGGGCTCGAGTTCGACACGCTGATCGGCGGTCTGCACCAGCCCAATGCGCCGGAGGCGTCGTGGCCGACGTTCTTCGCCGAGCGGCGGCTGCGTGAGATGGCCCGCCAGGGGCGCGAGGCGGGGCGGCTGCCGGAGCGGACCTCGCGGCGGATCGAGGAGGCGGCGCGCCGGACAGCGCACTGGCTGGGCCACGAGCCGCGGCCATCGCTGATTCATGGCGATCTGTGGGGCGGCAACGTGCTGGCGGCGCCGGGGCGGATCTGCGGGCTGATCGACCCGGCGATCTACTACGCCGACGCGGAGGTGGAGCTGGCGTTCATCAGCCTGTTCGGCGGCTTCGGCCCGGCCTTCTGGGAGCGATACCACGAGCTTCGGCCGATCGATCCGGCCTTCTTCAAGCTGCGCCGGGATGTGTACAACCTGTACCCGCTGCTGGTGCACGTCCGCCTGTTCGGGGGCGGGTACCTCGGGCAGTTGGAAGGGCTTCTGAGCCGGCTGGGGGTATAGGGAAGGGTGGCTGACGGGATTCGAACCCGCGACCCCCAGGACCACAACCTGGTGCTCTAACCGAGCTGAGCTACAGCCACCATCGGACCCGGCTCGCCGGGCAGGGGCAACGATATTCGTCCTACCCCCGCGAGGCCAGAAGCGACCTGCACCCGCGGCGGACAATGGCCGATTCAACGGTCAGAGACTACGATTGCCCTCCTCATATCCTGCACCGCCGCAGCGCCGAGCGCGCGGCCCGGAAAGGCGAGCTGAGATGTCCATAACTGCCGCCGCGGCGCTTGATCTTTCACCCTCACGCACACTTCGGAACCTCCCGCCGGCCCGGCTGGTGGAACTGGCGGTGGCCGCCGGGGAAGGCCGATTCGCCTCCAACGGCGCCCTGGTGTGCACGACCGGCGACCGCACCGGGCGCAGCCCGAAGGACAAGTACCTCGAGGACAGCCCGGCGATCCATGACAAGGTCTGGTGGGGGCCGGTGAACCGGGCGATCACGCCGGAGGCGTTCGACGCGGCGCTGGCGATCGCGGCCGAGCACCTCAACGCGCAGGAGAAGGTCTACACCTTCGAGGGCTTCTGCGGCGCCGACCCGAAGTACCGGCTCGGCGTCCGTGTGGTGACGGAGCAGGCGTGGCACGCGCTGTTCGCCAGCACGCTGTTCCTGCCGCAGGGATCCGCCGCGGCCGGGGCTGACGCCGAGTGGCGCCACGACTGGACCGTGGTGAACGCCGGTCGGCGCCGCCTGACCAGCCACGAGGCGGGCCAGTTGGGCGTCGACGGCCCCGTGCTCATCGCCCAGTCGCTGGAGAAGAAGACGGTCGTGATCCTCGGCACCGAGTACGCCGGCGAGATCAAGAAGAGCATCTTCTACGCGATGAACTTCGACATGCCGGAAGTCGGCGTATTCCCGATGCACTGCTCGGCGAACGTCGCCAAAGACGACGAGTACAACGTCGCGCTGTTCTTCGGTCTGAGCGGCACGGGCAAGACCACACTGTCGGCCGACCCCGATCGCGCCCTGATCGGTGACGACGAGCACGGCTGGAGCGACTCGGGGGTGTTCAATTTCGAGGGCGGCTGCTACGCCAAGTGCATCCGGCTGTCGCAGGAGGGCGAGCCGCAGATCTGGAACGCGATCAAGTTCGGCAGCGTGCTGGAGAACGTCATCATCGACGACAAGTCGCGCGTGCCCGACTACGACGACGGCTCGATCACCGAGAACACCCGGGTGACGTACCCGGTGGACTTCATCCCCGGCGCGGTGATCCCCTCGGTGGGGCGCACGCCCAAGAACGTGATCTTCCTGACGGCGGACGCGTTCGGCGTGATGCCGCCGATCAGCCGGCTGACGCCCGAGCAGGCGATGTACTACTTCATCAACGGGTATACCTCCAAGCTCGCCGGCACCGAGGCCGGGGTGACCGAGCCGCTGCCGAACTTCAGCCCGTGCTTCGGCGGGCCGTTCCTGCCGCGCCCGCCGATGGAATACGCCGCGATGCTGGCCGAGCGCATCCGCAAGTACGACGCCGACGTGTGGCTGCTGAACACCGGCTGGACCGGCGGCCCCTACGGCACGGGGCGGCGCTTCAAGCTGCAGTACACCCGCGCGTTCGTGACGGCGATCCTCGACGGCTCGCTGGCCAGCGCAACGTTCAAGCCCGATGATATCTTCGGCCTGCCGATCCCCCACTCGGTCGCCCACGTACCCAACGACGTGCTGCACCCGCGCAACACGTGGAAGGACAGGGCCGCTTACGACGCCCAGGCGAAGAAGCTGGCGAAGCTGTTCCGCGAGAACGACGCGAAGTTCGAGATGAGCGAGGCCGTGCGGAAGGCCGGTCCGCGGGGCTGAAGCCGGCCAGCGAAGGCCCGAGACGCCGGGATTGACGCCCGGCCGGCGGCGCCCGACTATTCCGGGCCGCGTGACCGCCCCGCTCAACACAATCCGTTCGATTCCGGCCGGGTACACCGCCCCCGCGCTGCCGCATCCCTGCGGGCCGCGGGATCTGGCGGCCGTGATGTCCGACGCCCGCCGGCAGCGGCTCGGCGCCGAGTCACCCCGGCGCGCTCCGATGAGCCCCATCTCCGACGCGGGCGTGGAGCGCCTGGTCGAGGCGGCCTTTTACGCCAGCCTGCTCCAGGATGAGGGTCGCTGGCCCCGGTGCCGGCTGCGCAACGCCGCTGGCCACCCGTGGTCGCGGGTGGTCACGCTGCGCCGTGCGCCGGTGGCGGCGGACACCATCTCGCGCCTCGCGGCGGTGTGTCACAGCGCCGAGCACGCACTGTCGATCATCGAGGAAGATGGCGCCCTGCAGTGCGATGGCCTGGTGGATACCGGGCCGATGGGGCTCGACGGTCTGCCCGGGCGCCCGGAGATCGTCAGCGGCGCCAGCCCGGTCGCCCTGGATGTGCAGATCCTGGGGCCCGGGCGGCTTGTCGTGCGCGACCGCGGGAGCCTGCTGAACTGTGAGCTGCGCGGCGGGCGGCTGCGGCTGCTGTCGTCGATCTGGCACGCGCCGCAGGTGCGGGCGCTGTTCGACGCCTTCGGTCGGCGCTGCCTCGACGCGGCGGCGCCGGAGGAAACCGACCCCGCCCGGGACTACTTCGGCGGAGCGCACGGGGTCACGTGGTTGACATGCGCGCTGTTCGGGCCGGTGCTGGCGGGCATGGTGCACGCCGGGCACGGCGGGGCGATCATCATCGTGCCGAGGGCGGCTTCGCTTGAGGGGGCAGTTGAGTTCGGATCGGAGGTGCGCGATCTCGATCTGAAAGCAGAGATCGCCGCCTACTGGTCGGCCTGCCTCACCTACGCGCCGGACAGCGACGGCGCTTCGATCGGGCGCTGGCAGCGCGTGCGCGCGCGGCTGCGCTCGAAGTTCGCTTCGCTCGTTGGCCTGACGAGCGTCGACGGCTGCATCATCCTCGACGACGACCTCCGGGTCAGGCGCATCGGCGCCCAGATCACCGTCGAGGACGCCCGGGCCGAGGCGAGCGGGCGCCCGTTCCGCTGCAGCATCAGCGGCGAGGCGCATGACTACCGGCAGTTCATGGACGAACTCGGCGGGACTCGGCACCGCTCGGCAGCGCGCCTGTGCGCGGCGATCGAGGGCGCTGTCGCGTTCGTCGTGTCGCAGGATGGCGGCCTGACGCTGTTCTGCGGCGACGAGTCGTCGACGTTCGGCTACGGACCGATGGACGCCGACTGGTGGGGCTGAGGCCGCCCGAGCCGGCGCACCCGATCTCAGAATAGGACTGGCCCGAGCCCAAGCGCCCGGCGCAGCCCCGAAATCTGTCCCGCGTGCCATCCGCTGTGCCACGCGGCCTTCTCCACCGCGTCCAGCCGGTCGGTCAGCAGCCCGCCGGTGTCGGCTCGGGGCGGCTGGGCCGCATCCTGATCTCGCAGGCCCTCGGCCGCGGCGCCGAGCCGCTGCCAGGACTCATCCAGACGGGCCCGCAACTGCGCCAGCGGCGGGTAGGCCCCCGCATCCGGCGCCGGGCGCGATCCCGGACCGAAGAGCGCCGCCTCCTGCTCGGTCGTCCCCGTCGGCGCCCCGTCGATCGCCGCGGCGAACCACCGGTAATCCAGGGCAACATGCCCAAGCTGCCACAACAGATGGTTGTCGGTCGGACACGCCTGAAACGCCGCCTGCTCCGGCGGGAAGTCGTCCACCAGGCGCACGATCGCCTCGTGGGCAAAGACGAGCGTGCGATGTGCCCGGGCCAGCGCGGAGAGGGAGGGTGCCATCGACGATAATAATCCGGAAGCGATCACGCCGACGAGAATGCTGGCAGAAGGAGGCGGCATGGGCGCATGGGGCGTCGGACCGTTCGAGAACGACCTCGCGTGTGACTGGGTCTATGGCCTGGAGGATGACGCCAGGGAGAAGGGACTGCTGCGCAAACGGGCGGCGCCGTTTGCGCGCATCGACCGGACGCTGGGCGCTGCGCTCACCGCCACCTACGAGTTGTGGTCCGACGCCGAGGAAACGCTCGCGGCCGCCGAGGCGGTCGCCGCGGCGCGGGGGCGCCCCTGCCCGGATCTGCCGGAGGAGTTCGAACCGTGGTTGCCGGTGGCCAAAGCGCAGGGCGTTCCGCCCGGCCTCGTCACGCGGGCAATCGAAGCGGCGCGCAAGGCGCGCGAGACATCCGAGCTGCGCTCTCTGTGGGAAAAGACCAGCGACAACTACATCGGCTGGCTTGCGACCGTGGACGATCTGCTGGCGCGACTGCAAGGGCCCGGGTGATGCTGCTCATGCTCGATAAGAAGCAACTGCGCGGAGCGTCGCCTTGATCGACAATCCGAGTTTTGTGCAAATGCAGCGTGTGCCAAGCTGATGCAACCGACCACCGACAATCCGGCTGGCGAATGTGCGCAGGGAAAGCCCCTCAGCGCAAAGGCCGCCCTTGAGCGCTGTCGCATCGCAGGGCGCAAGGGAGCGGCGCGAGATCTGGCGCCCTATGTCACGGGCGCTCGTCGCTTCACATCCGGCGACGCGTTCACTCGCTCAATCGCATACACAGCCATCCTGGAAGTCATGTTCAGTGTGAGCCGAGTCGAGACCATCACAAGACTTACGTCCGAAGCGATGGATCCAGCCAACCCGGCGTTCCGTAGCGTCCTGATCCATCTCAAGTGCGACGCGGAGTCGGTTCCGGATCCGTACCCGCAGCACGTCAACGGCGACGCCGTTTGGAGCGCATACGACGCAATGCGCGCCCGGAAGCGGAAGGCCAAGTTCCATGATCAGGTCGTCGGCATGCTCCTCATCCTGGGCGCATTCACAGACCCGCAGCGCGCTGCCGAGGAGATCAAGATCCTCCAACCCGAGGCGCGAAAGAGCGAGTCACTGCCGGAACTGCTGCGTCACGCAAAGCGCGTGTGCCGCGACATCCCCAGCCCCGAAGCCCTCGTCCAGCGTCTCTACGACGGCAAGCTCAAGCTCAAGCCCGACGCCATGGCTGTCGTCGAGGCCTACAGCATGCACCGCTTCGTGCTCGGTGACGGCCTCGAGGGCTACCTCAGCGACATGGGCGAGAAGTGGACGCAGGCGCACAAGGGCCTGCTGATCGTGGGCAAGACGAAGGCCGCCGAAGCCCTGGCCGTCGCGGCAGAGCAC
>JBICIE010000129.1:0-30022 GCA_043101635.1 Phycisphaerales bacterium JB039
CGGCCCGGGGCGCCGGCGCCGCGGCGCCAGCGATCTCAGCGACCGTCTCGCGCGCCCGGCGCCCTTCGCCCGCCTCCGGCACGCGCACGCTGACGCCGGGGGGCGCGACCTCCGGCGCAGCCGGGCGCGCCGCCCCGGCAATCTGCGCATCCTCCGGGACACCGGAAGCCGCAAGCGGCGCTGCGGGCGGCGCCGCCGCAACCGGCGCCAGCGCGGCGTCGCTCGACGCGCTGTCGTCCGGCGAGATCTCCGGTCGCAGGGCGCCGGCCTCCGACGGCGCCACCGCCAGCGACGCCTCACTGGTGGCCCTCTGCGCCGCAATCCCCGGCGCCGCCAGGTCGGGAAGCCGCGGCGCCGATATCGCCTCTGCGCGCGCGATGAGGTCGCCCCGCGGCGCCGCATCGGCCGCCGCGCCAGGCGCAAGCGGCGCTTCGGCCAGTTCGACCCCGGCCCGGGGCGCAAGCTCCACGCTGCCGGTTGCCGGCCGCGCCGCCGCAGTCCGGGTCGTGCGCGCCGGCGCCACACTCGTCGGCGCCGCCGCCAGGGCCGGCTCCATCGTGCGATGCGCCGCCGGAGCGTCCGGTGTCGCCAGCGCAGCCGGCGCCGTCGCCTCCACGATGGGATTAACCGCCGCCATCTGCCGGGCGTCCGGCGCTGCGCTGTCTGCCACGGGCCGCGCCTGCTCCAGCGCAGGCGGTGTCAGCTCGACGCGCGCCGGCGCCATAGCCAGATCCGATGCGTCCTGACGCGGTTCCACCAGCGGCGCTGCCGTCGCCGGCGCCGCCGCCGGCGCGACGCGTATCTCCATCTCCGAAACCGGCGCCGTGGGCGCAACCTCCGGCGCCCGGAACACGCCCAGGGCGACCGGCTCGGCCTCCGACGGCGCAAGGGGCGCGCCCTCTTCAGGCAGCGCTTCCGCCGGCGCCGCCCCCGCCGCCAGTTCAGCCGAATCGATCGCGCGTTCGGTCACCTCAAGCGTCGCCTGGCGGGCCTGCGCAGGCGCCAACCGCGCCGCCTGGCGCACCGATTCGACCCGGGCCGACTCCACCGCCACGCTCGTCAGCCCCGCCCGGATCTGCCCGGCCAGGTCCGCCCCCACCTCGCGCGACACGATCGCGACCTTCGTCCCCCCGCCCTCGCGCAGGAACTCCGTCAGCGCCGTGCGCACATGCCACGCCGCCAGCAGCGCCAGCAGCAGCGCATGGGCCAGGAGCGACAACGCCACGCACTTGGCCAGCAGGCTCAGCCGGCGCCAGCGCCGGGCCCACGCCTCGTCCGTGACGATCTTGCGCAGCAGCAGAAGCAGCAAGAGCAAGAGCAGCAGCAACAGCAGCCAGGGCAGCAGCGTGCGGGCCCAGTCCAGCACGGTTGCCATCGCCGCCTGCGTGTCCCGCTCGCGGAAGACCTCGCGCGAGGTCGAGTGGTACAGGTTGTAATCCGGCGCCTCACCCTCGGCGAGCGTGCGCAGCGGCCGGTCGCTGCTGAAGCGCAGCCCGAACCCGCCCAGATCGACTTCAGGATCGAGGTCGTTGCCGCTTGAGTTGATTGCCTCGCCCAGGTTCTCCGGACGCCACAGTTCGCCGCGCGCCAGCCGCGCTCGGTAGATGTCGAAGCCCCCGGCGCCGCCCGGCCGGTTGGAGGCAAAGTAGATGAAGTCCCCGTGCGGCGCAACCGCCGGCGCCCCATCGTCGAACGGGCTGTTGAGCGCTGCAACCGGCGCCGCGGCCCCATGCCCGCGCTGCGAGATCGGCGCCTCGTAGATGTCGTAGTCGCGCTGCGGGCGCAGCTCGCGCAGCGTTGCGCTCCAGGTCTGATCCTCCGGGGGATCAGCCTCGCCCGGGCGCGGCCGGTTGGAGGCGAAGTACAGCCGCTCGGAGTCGGGCGTCAGCGCCGGCCCGTAGTCGTTGTGCCGGCTGTTGACCAATGGCCCGAGATTCTCCGGCGCCTGCCACGCGCCATCGTCGCCGCGCCGTGACATCCACAGGTCGTACCCGCCGTGCCCGCCGACCCGGTCGCTGTAGAAGTACAGCGCTCGCCCATCGGCCCGCAGCGCCGGCCCAAGCTCATCGCTCTCCGTGTTGATCGCCGCCAGCGGGGCCGGCTCGGTCCAACCCTCCGGCGTCCATTCGGCGATGTACAGGTCGGCGTTGCGGCCCGGCTTGCCGCGGGCCTGAATCAGGACCGTGCCATCGGCGCTGATCGCCGGCTCGTAGTCATCCTGGGCCGTGTTGACGCCCGCAATCGGCTCGGCCGGCGTCCACAAAACATCGCGCACCGGCGCCCGCGCTGCCGGCTCGCGGATCGAGCCGGCATCCGTATACACCGACGACCGCCCGTCGAGCCACCACAGCGCCGCGCCCGCCCCCAGCAGCGCCACCGTCGTCACCAGCGCCGTCAGCAGGATGGTCGGCAGGCGGCGCATTGGTCAGCGGACCGGGACCGTATCCAGATACGGCTCCTGCACCCCCGCGCCCTTGCAGATGTCCAGCACCGTCGCCACCATGCCGTAGGCGGCGGTCTTGTCCCCCCGCACCGTCACCTTCTGTTCGGGATTGGCGCCGACGGCCTCGGTAATGATCGCCCGCAGGTCCTCCGGCGAGCGGCGCTGCCCGGCCACGATGATGGCGCCCTCGGCGTCCACGTTCACGACAATCTCGCGCAGCGCCATGCTGATCGGCCCGGCGCTGGCGGCCTCTGGCAGCGCGATCTGCATCTCCCGCTCGGTCTGATGGAACGTCGTCGCCACCAGGAAGAAGATCAGCAGCAGGAAGACCATGTCGATCACGGGCGTCAGCTCGATCGACACCGGGCTCTCGATGTGACTGGCCTTGATGAGCATGGACGCCTCCTACGCCCGGGCCGCGCCGGCGCCCGACTCGGCCGGCTGGGCCGCAACTTCCACCGCCGCCGGCATCGCAAACGACTCGATGAAATCCGCCCCGATCTCGCTGAGGTCCTGCGCTGCCCGCTCGATCCGCGCCATGACCCAGTTGTAAAACACCAGCGCCGGAATCGCAACAAGCAGCCCCGCCGCGGTCGTGATCATCGCCTCGTAGATGCCCGTCGCCAGCATCTCGGTGCGCCCCAGCGCCTCGCCGCTGACGGCAACCGTCTGGAACGCCTTGATCATGCCGAAGATCGTGCCGGTCAGGCCCATCAGCGGCGCCACCGACGCGATGACGCTGAGCCAGCGCGTGCGCTTGCGCAACCGCGCAATCTCGTGCTCCCCCGCCTCCACCAGCTTCTGGCGCACCTCGCCCGCCGGCCGCCCGAGCCGCCTGACCGCCTGGGCCAGCACCCGGCCGACCGGACTGGCGCTTGATTCGGCGTGACGCACCGCGTCATCCCGGTCCACCGGCTTGCTCTCCAGGATCCGCTTCAGCGACGGATAGAAATCCGCCGGCACGACACTCGTCCGGCGCAGCGTGATCAGCCGCTCCACCGTCACCGCCAGCACGATCAGCGAACAGATCGCCAGCGGGATCATCATGATCCCGCCCTTGACCGCAAAGTCCCACACGCTGGTCGGCGCCGCCGCGGCCGCCGGCGCAGCGCCATCCACCTGGGCGAGCGTCATCAGCATCCATTCAGTCATCGATGGCTCCTATCGATTCCGCCCCGGCGCCGGCGCCGCGGACGCCGACTGCAATCGCCGGCGCGCCAGCTCGGCCCACTCGCTGTCCGCGAAGCGCTGCACCACCTGCTCGTACTGCGCAGCCGCCTCGGCCCGCTTGTTCATCGCCTCGAAGCAGCGCCCCGCCTCGTACAGGGCCGCAGCGCTCCACTGCGGCTCGCCGTGCAGGATGTCGGTCTTCAGCAGCTCGCGCACCGCCTCCTCGTGCTGCTCCCTCGCAAACAGGCACTCGCCGATCTGGAACTGGGCCCGCGCCGCCGTCGGCCCCTTGTGCCCGTCCGCCACCGGGCGGTACGCCTCGATCGCCTCCTCGAAGCGCCCCTGGTTCTCGCGGGCAAAGCCGACGCCGAAACGGGCCTGGAACCACAGCTCGCTCTCCTCGAAGCGCTCGAGGTACTGCGCAAACGCCTGCTCGCTCGCCTGCCAGCGCTGCAGCGCCGACTGCGCCTCGCCCAGGCGCAGCAGCGCCGGTCCGGCGACCGCCGGATCCTGGCTCGCCGCCGCCCGCTCCAGATGCCCCACCGCGCGGCTCGCCTGCCCCAGCGACAGCATCGCCTCAGCGCACAGCAGGTCGGCCGAAGGCGCAAGTTCGCTGGCGGCGAAGTCCGCGTGGAACGACTCCAGCCAGCGCACCACCGCCTCGTGGTCGCCCAGTTCCAGCGCGCACGCCCCGAGTTGATACCGGGCCCGCTCCATCGCGTCCGCCGGCGCCTGCGACCGCGCCACCGGCGTCAGCAGATCCACCGCCTCCTGCCACCTGCCCGCATCCCGGTGGATCGACGCCAGATCGAGCGTCGCGTACGGCGCCAGGGCTGGATCCGGTTCGTCCGCCAGCAGTGCCCGGTACGCGTCCGCCGCCTCGCCATCGCGTCCGAGCTGGCGCAGGCTCCACGCCTGCTCGTAGCGCAGCGAGCTGCGCACCGACGGTTCCAGCCGCCCGATCGCGCGCCGATCCAGCTCAGCGCAGCGCGCCGCGGCCTCCTCGTGCCGGCCGGCCCGCGACATCGCCACGATCGCCAGCGCCCGCGCTGCGCCACCCTGCGCCGCATCCGCTGGTTCCAATGCGATCTCGTCGAACGCCCGCGCCGCCTCATCGTGCCGGCCCTCGGCGAGCAGGGCCCGGGCCCGCCCGAAGCTCGCTTCCGCCCGCAGAGCCTCGCCACCCGCCTCCGCCGCACGCTGGTACCAGTCCGCGGCGCCGGCGTGATCGCCCTCGCGCTGCGCCATGGCGCCGAGGTGGTTCATGGCGTACGCCGCAAAGCGCGAGCCCGTCGCAGCCGCGACCTCCAGCAGCAGGCCCCGGGCCTCGGCGTCCCGCTGCGACGCGATGTGCGCCTGAGCCAGCTCGAAGCGGGCCTGCTCGGCGTGCGGACTCTCGGGCCACCGCGCCAGCACCTGCGCAAACGCCTCGCCCGCTCCATTCAGATCGTCCATGCGCCGGCGCGCCAGGCCGAGCTTGATCATCGCGTCATCGGCCCCATCCTGCTCCAGCCCGTAGGCGCAGAACGCCTCCATCCAGCGGGCCGCATCCCCCCACCGCTGCCGGCGCAGCGCGCTGTCCCCCAGCGCCAGCAGCGCCGGCCGGTACAGCGCTTCCTCGCGCGCCCGCGCAGCCGCCTGCTCCAGCGGCGCCTGCGCCTCTTCCAGCCGCCCCAGCCGATGCAGCGTCATCGCCCGCCGAAACGAGCCCTGCGCCGCTCGATCCGCCGGCAGGCTCATCCCCAGCGCCCGGTCATAGCCCGCCAGCGCCGCCTCGTACTCGCCCTGCAGGTACAGCCCCTCGGCCCGCAGCAGCGCCACCTCGCCGGCAAGCTCGTGGTCGGCGCGAGTCAGCAGAAACTCGTCGGCCAGCGCCACGCTCCGCTCGTACTCGCCCCGCCGGTGGGCCGCCGCAACCAGCGCGCCCCGGGCCGCGCCCGCCTGCGCCCGCTCGGGATACTCCGCCGCAAACGCCGCAAAGAGCGCATCAGCCTCATCATCACCGGCGCGGCTCATCGCAACAGCCCGGTCATACAGCATCTCAGGCGCCAGCTCGCTGTCCGGATGCGCCGCCAGCGCCTCGCCGAAGCCGTCCACCGCGCCCGCGAACTCGCCCTCCCGCAGCCGGCACTTGGCGCTCCAGTAGGCGATGTCGTCCTGCAGTTCCGCCGGCGCCGACCGCCCGAGCCGCTCCAGCGCCTGGCGCGCCCGCCGGTAGTCGCCCTGATCGAATTGCACTCGCGCCCGCTCCAGCGCGGCGAGCTGCGCCACCTGCGCTTCCGGCTCCGCCTCGAGCAGTTCGTCCAGCGTCGCGCCGGCCTGCTCGAGTTCGCCCGACGCCCGCATGATCTGCGCCAGACCCAGGGCCGCGGCAGGATACTGCGCCGCGCCATCCGCCTCCAGCAGCCGCTCGTACTCGCGGCGGGCCCGCTGCGCATCGCCCGACTGCTGCAGACTCTGGGCCAGCAGCAGCGTGAGCTGCGGCGCCAGGTCGCTCCGCGGCGACCTGGCGCGCTCCTGCTCCAGCCGATCCGCCGCGCCGGCCCACTGCCCCTGCGCCATCAGCGCCATCCCCGCAAGCAGCCCCGCTCGCGCGCTGGCGGGACGCTCGCGCCAGCGGCCATCGAAGCGCGAGGCCGCCCGCAGCGCCTCCTCGTAGGCCCCCCCCCGGTAGTGCGCCTCGACCAGCAGGGCCGCGGCGTCCGGCGCCGAGGGATGGTCGCCGTGCGCCGCCAGCAGCGACTCCAGCGCCGCCGCGGCCTCGTCGAAGCGCCCCTCCGCCAGGGCGCAGTGCCCCCGCAGCAGTTCGACCTCGGCGCCGAAGGCAAACGACGACGCCTCGATCTGGCCCAATTGCCCCAGCGCCTCGGCGTGGCGCCCGAGCCGGTAGAAGCAGACCGCCAGCCCGTAGCGGGCCGTCGGCGCCTCGGCCGCCCCGGCGTGCTCGGCGAGGTACTGCTGGTACTGCGGCGCCGCCAGCTCGTACAGCCCGCGGTTGAGCAGCCCGTTGGCCGTCAGCAGCGTCGTGTCATCATCAGCAAGCGACGGGCCGGACAGCGCAAGGCCGACCACGACGCCGAGCAGCAGGCGGGAAGTCATCTTCAGCTCCGTCTGAATCCGCGCACAGCGAAAAATCGCCCCGGGGCGCCCGGCACACCCGGGCGCCCCGAAGCGGGGAGGCTCTCACTCAGCGGCCGGTGGCCCGGTACTCCTCCAGCGCCGCCTCGAACTGCTCCTCGATCGCCTGGAGTTGCTCTTCGAGCTGCTCCTCCAGCGCTTCGATCAGCTCCTCGAGCGACTCGATCTGCTCCTCCGAGAGCTGCGCCTGCTCTTCGATGATCTCGACCTCGTCGAACAGGCTCGCCGCCTGCAATTCGAACTGCGAGGCCTGCTCGATCAGTCGCATCGCTTCGCGCTCGACCGAGTTCGCCTCCGCCTCGACTCGCGCGACCTCTTCGAGGATCCGCTCGCGCTCGGCGCCCTCGGCCTCGCACAGCCGCTCCTGCAACTGCTCGACCGACTCCCACATCGCCTCGGCCCGGGCGCTGATCCGATCGGCCTGGCTCTCCATCGCCTCGCTCTGGCGCTCCTGGGTGCGAGCCTGCGACTCCAGCGCCCGCGTCTGCGACAACTGCTCGCGCATCTGCCGGCGCTGCTCGTTGACGCGCTGGCGGATCTCCGCCTGATGCTCGCGCACCTCCTGGCGGATCCGCTGCGCCTCCTCGGCCCGCAGGCGCGTCACATCCGGGCGCACCACGCCCCGCGCCCCCACAGGCGCCTCAGCCGACGGAATCGGACCCGTGACCTTCACGGCTTCGCCGGTCTCGTCGTTGACCGTCCGGACACCCTCGGGATGAATCAGCGTGACGAAGCTGTGGAAGCGCTGCTGCGTATCCCGATCGCCCCACACGACGATGTAGTCGTCGTTCGGCGAGACCAGCACCGGAACATCCTGGCGGACCATCAGATCCTCCAGTTCATCCAGCTTGCCCTCGGGAAGGTAGTAGCGGATCCGCATCTGGGCGCCGGCATCCGGCGTCGGCGCAAGCCCGAAGCTGGATGCAGCCGGCGGCGGCGGAGGCGCAGGCGCCCGCGGCAAGCCCGGCAGCGGCCCGGCCAGGCCGGTTGCGCGCGGCGCCCGCGGAGCTTGCGGCGCCGGTGGCGCCGGTGGCGCGGCCGGCGCAGGCGTCGTAGGCGTCGCCCCGAGCCGCTGGCGCGCCAGCTCCTGCAGGCGCTGCTCCAGCTTCTGCAGCCGCCGCTCCAGATCGCGGAGCTGATCGGCCTCCGGCTGGGCGCCCTGCTGGCCCTTCTCCTGCATGAACAGCTCGAAGCTGCTGGCGTCGGCATCGGCGCCGTGCGCCTCGTCGGCGTGCTCGGCGTCGTGCTCGTGCACAACGTGAACCTCGTGCGCCGCGGCGTGCGCCTTTTCCTTCTCCTCCGGCGGGCAGGCCACGCCGGGCATGATCAGCAGACCGCTGAGGGCGACGGCGGCCGCGATCAGGGCGCCGGCGCGAGAGACGTTGGGGCGGGGAGGTTGTGTCATCACCATCGTCAGTCTCCTGGAAAACCGTCGTGACTTCGCCGTGGCCATGGGCAGACCACCGGCGAAACGATCCGAACCTGCGCTCAGATATGAGCGCGTCGTCAGCAGAGCCTCGGCGTAGGCGCGCCGGCCAGTGGGCATCAGCGCAACCACCCACGCATCGCAGCACAGGTCCGCTTCCTCGCGGATGCGCCGGCGGGCCCACCACACCACCGGATGCCACCAGTACAGGCAGCCGACCGCCGCCTCGATCCAGCACACCATGTGATCGCGCCGGCGCAGGTGCGCCAGCTCGTGGGTCAGCACCGCCCGCCTGGAATCCTCATCCAGATCGCGCCACAGGGACGCCGGCAGCAGCAGGCGCGGACGCAGCCCGCAGCAGATCATCGGCGAGATCCGATCGTCGGTCATCGCGCACAGAGGCGTGCGCCGTAGCTTCAGTTCGCGAGCGGTCGCCCGCACCAGGTCGCGCACCTCCGCCGGCGGCAACTGGGCCCGGCGCCAACGCCGCCGCTGAACCCCGCAGCGCAGGGCCGCGAGCAGCGCCACCAGCGCCGCCCCGCCCAGCCACACCGCGGCCGGCGGCCCCGGCAACGCCATCGCCCCATCCCGCATCTGGCGCAGCGCCGCCAGCCACACCTGCGCCTCCTCGGTCATCCGGCGCGCAAGCGGCGCGCCGGACTCCGCCCGGTGCGCGGCTGCGGCATCGGGCCCAGGCGCCGCCTCGACCTGCGCCGGCGCCGCAGCGACGCCGGGCGCGCCGGCGACCGCAGGCGCCTCGGCGCCTGGCGGATCCACATCCACCCACGACACCGCGGGCGCCTGTGACTGGGTCAGCCGCTGGGTCTGGCGCAGCGCCCCGCGCTGGGCCGGGCTCGGCGCCCGCACATCGACCGGCGACGTCGCAAGCTCGGGCGCCGAGCCCGCCGCGACCGCCGCGACCGCCCCCGGCCTGGCGGGCAACGCCGTAAAGTCGACCGCACCGCCCGTCGCCGCGCCGGGCGCAGGCGCCCGCTGCGCCGGCGCAACCGCCGGCGCAGCGATGATCCTGTCCGGTTCATCGCCATGCGCGGCGCCCTGCGCGATCTGCGCGCCCGGCGCCGCCGGCGCCAGCAGCGCGCCGAGATCGATGCTGCGAGCCCCCGCCAGCGCCCCGATCGCCGGAAGCCCCAGCGACAGCAAGGCAATCACCCACAGCGCGTGGCGCGTCGCCGGACGCCGGACCACGCGGCAGACGCAGGCCACGCCGAGCGCGATCGGAATCGCCGCCAGCGAACTCGTCCACAGCAGATCCATCTGCACTGGCGACATCATCCCTCTCCGCGCCGCTACCGGCGCCCGCCGGGCCCGCGATCCTCATCCAGCCGGTCGATCAGCGCCCGGAACTGCGCCAGCTCCTCCGGCGTGAAACGCTCGCTCTCCATGAGCTGCACCACCAGCGATCCCGGCGCCCCGTCGAACAATTGCTGCACCAGCGAGCCGATCCGGCTCCGCACCACGCGATCCCGGCTGATCCTCGCCCGGTACACATACGCCATGCCGCTCTTGTTGCTGGCGACGAACTTCTTCTGCTCCAGGCGCGACAGCGTCGTCAGCACCGTCGTGTAGGCGACCTTTCGCCCCGACCCGTGCAGGGCCTCCAGCACCTCGCGGACCGTGCAGGCCCCGCGGTCCCACAGGATCCGCAGGATCTCCAGCTCCGCCTCGCCCAGATCTCGTGCCCGCCTGGCCATCGGCGCTCCTTCGGCAATCCCCGAGGGACCAAGCTACTACGTTTGTCGTAGCCTGTCAATGGGTATTCCGGTCCACGCCCCGAGGATTTCACGGTTTTCTGCCGTCTCCCGCCCCCGGGCGCGCCAAGCTCAATGTGCGCAATGACTTGCAGTCAGCGGCGACCCGGCGGATCCCCGCGGCGCCCGTCCCCAGGCCGCCCCGGGCCGCCTCAGGCCAGCAGGCTCCGTCCCGTCATCGCCTCGGGACGATCCAGGCCCAGCAGCTCCAGCGCCGTCGGCGCGATATCCGCCAGCCGCCCGCCCTCGCGCAGCGACCGAGACTCCAGCCCGTCACCCACCACGGTCAGCGGGACCATGTACAGCGTGTGCGCCGTGTGCGGGGCCTCCGTCTCCGGATCCCACATCTGCTCGGCGTTGCCGTGGTCCGCCGTGACGATCGCCTTGCCCCGGCGCGCCAGCGTGGCGTCCAGGATGCGCCCGACGCATTCGTCCACCACCTCGCACGCCCGCCTGGCCGCCTCCAGATTGCCGGTATGGCCGACCATGTCGCAGTTGGCGAAGTTCACCACGATGAGGTCCTCGCAGTCATCGGCCCGCAGCCGCTGCACCACGGCGTCCCGCACGCCCGCCGCCGACATCTCCGGCCGCTGGTCGTAGGTCGCAACCCGCGGCGACTGGATGATCTGCCGCCGCTCGCCCTCGAACGGCTCCTCGCGATAGTCGTTGAAGAAGAACGTCACATGTGCGTACTTCTCCGTCTCGGCGCAGCGGAACTGACGCAGCCCGAGACCCGAGACATACTCCCCGAGAATGTCCTGCATCTTCGGATGCCGCTTGAAAGCGACCTCCACCAGCGGCTCCAGCGCCTCGCTGTAGGATGTCATCGTGACGAACGCGCTCAGCTTCGGACGCTCCCCGCGATCGAACCCGCGCCTCCCGGTGCTCGCCGACTGCGGCACGCTGCCCTCGAAATCGTCCAGCACGAACGCCGTCGTCAACTGACGCGGGCGATCGCCACGGTAGTTCACGAAGATCACAGTGTCGCCCGAACTCACCGGCGTCGCCCTGCCGATGCGCCGCGGCGTAACGAACTCGTCGCCCTGCAGCGTCTCCCCCGTCGGATGGTCGTAGAACGACTCCAGCGCCTCGGCCGCCGAGTCGAAGACCGGAACATCGGCCCGACCGGTCAGCAGGTCGTACGCCTTGCGGATGCGCTCCCAGTGGTAGTCGCGGTCCATCGCGTAGTAGCGGCCGCACAGCGTGGCAATCCGCCCGCAGCCGATCGCCGCCAGCCGCCGCTCCACCTGCTCGATATAGCCGCGCCCCGTAAACGGGCCCGCGTCGCGCCCATCGGTAAACAGATGCACCGCGACGCGCGGCATCTCCATCCGGTGGCACAGCTCCACGCACGCGTACAGATGCTCCAGCAGACCGTGCACCCCCGAGTCCGAGCAGATGCACAGCAGATGGACCGTCCCGTCGCTGTCCCGCGCCGCCCCGATCGACCGGCGCAGCGCCTCGTTCTCGAAGAACGCCCCCGACTCGATCGCCTTGGAAATCCGCACCGACTCCTGATCGACGATCCGCCCCGCCCCGATGTTCTGGTGGCCGACCTCCGAGTTGCCCATCGTCCCGTCAGGGACCCCGACATCCCGCCCGCTCGTGCGGATCAGCGTCGTCGGCCACGCCACTCGCAGCCGGTCGTCCACCGGCGTCGAGGCGAGCTTGATCGCGTTGAACCGGTCCTGCTCGGGATGAGGGTTCTCCCCCCATCCGTCACGGATGATCAGCACCACCGGGCCCCGCGCGCCTTCCGACATCGCAATCCTCTCCCAGATCCCTCGTGGCGACGCCGCGCCCGACAAGGCCCTGCGACGCCCCCTCGCCGGCGGGCGCCCGACGCCGTGGCGCACCATCAACTGCTCGCCGGCAGACCGCTCGCGGCGCCGACGGGGGCCCACTTACCGGCCCTCGGCCTATGGTATTCCGGAGGCAGGACGCCATGGACGCAGTGTGCCTGGAAGACCGGTTCACCGAGGTGCGACAGCGCGTCGCAGACGCCGCCTCCCGGGCCGGCAGGCGCCCCCAGGATGTGCTGCTCGTCGCCGTCACCAAGTACGCCGAGCCCGACCAGATCCGCGAACTGCTCCACCTCGGCCACCGCGATCTCGCCGAGAATCACGTCCAGCAGCTCATTCAGCGGGCCGCCATGATCGACGAATACCTCGATCGCAGGCGGGTTCTGGCCCGAACACCCGGGGACGAAGCCCCCGCCGTCGTCCCGGCCCGCTGGCATCTCATCGGCCCCCTGCAGCGCAACAAAGCCAAGAAGGCCGTCGAGATCTGCCGGCTCATCCACACCGTCGACTCGCTGCGCATCGCCGAGGAACTCCAGGAGATCGGCCTCAAACGCGAGCAGCCGATCGATGTCCTGATCCAGGTCAACTGCTCCGGCGAGGCCTCCAAGGCCGGCTGCCCCACCCCCGCCGCCCGCCACCTGGCCGCCCAGATCGACTCCATGGTCTATGTCCGCGCCCGCGGCTTGATGACCATGGCCCCCGAATCCGACAATCCGGAAGACTCCCGCCCCATCTTCGCCCGCTGCCGCGAACTGCTCGAAGACATCGCCACCGAGGGCGTCGGCGAGGGCCGCTTCAACATCCTCTCAATGGGCATGACGCAGGACTACGAGGTCGCCATCAGCGAAGGCGCAAACCTCGTCCGCATCGGCTCGGCGATCTTCGGCCCCCGCCCCGTCCCCGCGGCATAGGGCGCCAGCAGCTACGCCCGCGCCAGCGCCCCGCGCATCGACCGCGCCAGCTCCATGTGCCGCTGCATGTGATACCCCGGGCACACCGTCGGCCCGAGCTCCTGGTGCGTGTAGACGCTCCGCAGCGGCACCCGGTACACCCGCATGACCTGGGCGACGAAACGGTCCACCGCCGCGGCAGCCGCCGGCGTCGGCGCCTGCTCCTGGAAGTTCCCCAGCACCACGATGCCGATGTTCTGCTCGTTGTTGTCCTTCACGTGGGCGCCCTGAAGATTCAGCGGCCGTCCTTCCCAGACCGTCCCCTGTGGATCGATCGCGAAGTGGTACCCGATGTCGGCCCACCCCCGCCCCACGTGAGACCGGCGGATCGCCTCCAGCCGGTCCGCCGCATCCGCTGCCCCCGTCCCGTAGAACGGGCTCATCCCGTCGTGGTGGACTGTCACGCGGGTGATCCGGCCCATCGGATCGGCCATCCACGTCTTCGGACCGGCCGTCGTCCACTGCCGCCGCGGCACATACAGGCCAGCCGTGGCCGACTGGCCCGAAGGCGGCGTCCACGCCGGCGCCCGCCCGCTCGTGCCCGATGGCCAGGCGGGATCTGGAAGTTCGGCCCTGCGCTGGGTTTGGCACCCCGCAAGAGCGCCTGCCCCCAACACCCCGAGACCGAGGCGGACGAAATCTCTCCGGTCCATCTGTGAGCTCACGGTGCAGTAGATCGGAAGAATCTGCGCGGCAGGTCCAATGACCGGCCGCCCGGCGGGGAAACGCAGCGCCGCGATTCGCGCCGCAAGTCCCCCTGAAGGACCGGAAACCCCGCCGGCAGAAGCCTACTCTGGCAGCCTGAAAGCCGCTAGGAGACTGGGCATGGACTGGCTTCGCACAATCGCCGCAACTGGACTGTCGCTTGCCCTCGCCGGAGGGGTCGCATGGGCCCAGGACGAAGGTGATGCAGAGCCTGCGGGCGAAGCGGCGGCGCAGCCGTCCGATCCCAACTCGTGGCTCGACGGCTGGGAGGGCTCGGCCTCACTCGGCCTCAACGGATCGACCGGCAACACCGAGGTGCTGAACTTCCGCGCCGGCCTCAACGCAGTGCGCGACACCTCGGATCAGACGACGACTTTCGACATCGCCTACCTCCTGAACCGCGACGACGGCGATAACACCGAGAATCGACTCGACTCGCTGCTTCGCAACGACTGGAAGTTCGGCGAGTCCCCCTGGCGAGCGTTCGCCACCGCCCGCTACGAGTACGACCAGTTCAAGGACTGGGACAGCCGCCTCAGCCTCTTCGCCGGTCCCGGATACATCTTCATCGATGACGAGAAGACCTTCCTGATGGGCCGGGCCGGCGCCGGTCTCGTCCGCGAGTGGGGCAGCTCCAACAACGAGTGGCAGCCCGAGGGCCTGCTCGGCGTCGACTACGAGCGCCAGCTCACCGAGCGGCAGAAGCTCACCGCGACCGTCGAGTACTACCCGTCCCTGCAGCACGCCTCGCACTTCCGATTGCTCGGCCGGGCCGCCTGGGAACTGCTCGTCGATCCCGAGATCAACATGTCGCTCAAGGCCGGCATCGAAGATGAGTACAACAGCAATCCCAGCGGCGATGACGAACGCAACGACCTCCGCTACTTCGTCCTGCTCGTCTGGTCCTTCTGACCGCGCCATCGCTCCGGTCCGTCTGGAACGGCTGGACCGCTTCGTCCGACTCTGACACCTGCGCCGACCGCCCCTGCCGCCGCGCTGGCGCTGCGCCTGCGGCCGGGCTCCGCCCCGGCCGACACAGACCGGGAAGGGGACCCGGGTCGTGACCGCAAAGCAGCTTCTCGGCGGCGTCGGTGGTGGCCTGCTCGGCGGGGCCATATGGGTCGCCATCGTCGCGTTGTTCGGACGCGAGGCCAGCTATGTCGCCTGCGCCGTGGGCGTTCTCATTGGTCTCGGCGTCCTCGCCGCCGGCGTGCGGGGCTACGACGACAGCCGGGGCCTCCGCGCCGCCATGCTCGCGCTCGTCATGCTCCTCGGCGCCAGGATGGCCATCGCCTGGCTCGACGCCCGCGACGAGGCCGCCCGGCTCCTCAAGGTCACCGATGAGACGCTGCTGTGCGCTGTCGCCGATCAGGTCCTTGGCGAGCTGCGCGCCGCCGGCCAGCAGCCTCCCGTCGCCGGCGCCGACAGCGCCCACTCGCGGGCCGACTACGCCGACGAGGTCTGGGCCGAGGCCACCCGCAGGTGGAGCGCGCTCACCGATGCCCAGCGCCGCGACCGCAGGGCCCAGGCCATCGAGCGCCGCCGGCACGCCGCCGAGGCGCAGTTCGCCACCGCCTTCGTCGAGGGGCTCGGCGGCCTTGACGCCCTCTGGATCGCCATCGGCGCTGCAGCCGCCTTCAAGCTCGCCAGTGGCACAGGTCCCTCCGACCAGATGCGCGGCGGCCTGGACCTTGAACCCGAGCCGGCCCGCCTCACCGAGTCGAACCTGCCCAGCGCCGGCCCGGCGCCCGATGCCGGCCCCTCCATGCTCCCGCAGCCCCGCCGCGCATCCCGAGACCGGGCCGCCTGATCACGCCGGGCGGATGCCCCGCGCCAGTTGATGCACCCGGTCGACCTCGCGCTTGCGCACCGCCTCCAGCGTCAGCCGCGGGATCCGCCAGTCATCGTCCGCGGTCGTCACGTTCGAGCAGTGCTCCAGCATGCACTGGTACAGCAGCTTGAAGGCGTCGCGCGGCTGGCGCATCTGGTCCAGCGCGTCGACCACATCCCGCTGCGCCACATCCTCGGCGAACAGGTCCACCAGCGCCACCGGCTCGGCGTCCGGCTTCCGGCAAGACCGCAGCCGCGCCTCGCACAGGTCATAGAGCATCGAGCCGGTCCACAGCAGCCGCTCGATGAGATGCTGCTTGTCCAGCCGCGCCTCCTGGAAGAAGGCGCTCGACTCCTTGAACAGCGCATGGCGCAGCTCGATCGGCAGCAGCAGCTTCACCCCCAGCCCTTCCTGCTGCAGGAAGGTGTTGCTCAAGAGCGGCCAGATCACCGCCTGCATGGCCCGCGGATCACCGCGCACCAGCGTCGGCTCGTCCACCCGATCCACGAGGATGATCAGCCCCGCGTACCCGATCGGCGCCAGGAACTCCCGCAAGCGCGCCAGCATCGCGTAGCGCGACTCATCCGTGTCGCTCAGCGGCGCCAGCGGACCCTCCATCAGCCGCGGATTGACCTGTGTCAGCGATCGCGCCAGCGATCGCTCCGAACGCCCCAGCGCCCGCAGCCGCCGGCGCAGCCGCCGCGCCCGGCGGCGCAGCCGCCATGGATCGAGCGCTGCCCGCTTCAGCAGGATCAGGCCCCACACCGCCGCCGCGCCCCCCACCGCGCCCCACCACACCGGCTCGGCGCGAAGCTGCCCGAAGTGCCACCAGGCCGCGCCGGCGGCCGCCGGCAGCAGCCACCCCAGCAGCGCCAGCGCCGTCCACAGCATGCGCCGCGGCGGCGGCCCCAGCCCCAGCGCCCTGCGCACCAGCGCGGAGCGCTGCTCGGCCAGCGGCGAACGGTCGTACATCGCCTGCAGCAGCGCGATGTCCCGGCGCAGGGCCCGGTCGCTGCGGCGCAGGGCCCGGCGCGCTTCGCGCGACAGATCCAGCCCCTCCTCGCCCGCCGGCGCCCCCAGCAGCCCGTCCACAACCTTCGTCACCGCGATCGACAGCATCGCGTCCAGGTGATCCGACAGCCGCAACTGCTCCAGCGACGCGATCGCATCCTGCGCCCCCAGCCGCTCGTGCAACTGGTCGAGGAACTGATTCAGATCGTCGTACGCCACCAGCAGGATCTTGTCCCGCTCCGCCTTCGCGTTGTGCGCCCGGATCCGCGACGCCATCTGCAGCCGGATCGCCGTCTTCCCGCTCCCCTTCTCCCCGAAGACGATGCTCGTCGCCGGTCGGCGCAGGTCCCCCAGCACCTTCTCGAAGTCGGAGTGTTCCGCCCCCGGGCCGCTGGCGCCCGCCAGCCGCGCAAAGACCTCATCCCGCCGCGCTTCCTCGGCGCGAAAGGGGTTCTCCTGCACACCCCAGTGCTCGAGGAACTGCGCAACGTTCATGGGCTCTCCAGCGCGTCGGGCCGCCTCAGGCCGATTCGGCCTCCGCGGCTGGGTTGCGGTTCACGAGGATCGGCTCCACCAGCGCCATCGCGCTCTGCAGCGTGTCCTCATCCCGCGCCTCGGCGTTGAGGCGCAGCAGCGGTTCGGTATTGCTCTTGCGGACGTTCAGCCACCATCCGTGCTCGCGGAAGCAGTCGATCGTCACCCCGTCCAGATGATCCACCTCGCCCCCGAACGCCGAGGTCGGGCCGAACTCCGCCTCCAGGTCCGCCATCGCGTCGTCGGCGTCCTCCAGTTCGTAGTTGACCTCGCCGGACTGCCAGTACCGCGCAATCGGCGCAATCAGCTTGCTCAGCGGCTTGTCCGATTCCGCCAGCGTCGACAGCGTCGTCGCCATCGCGATGGCGCCGGAGTCGGCGTTGAAGTTGTCCGCAAAGTAGAAGTGCCCGCTCAGCTCGCCGCCGAACACCGCCCCCTCCCGGGCCAGCGCCTGCTTCATGAACACATGCCCCACGCGCCCCCGCACCGGACGCCCGCCCGCCTTCACGATCTCCTCGGCCACCGCCCGGCTGGAGCGCAGGTCGTACACCACCGGCGCGCCCGGACGCGCCTTGAGGAACCGCCGCGCCAGCAGCGCCGTCAGATGATCGCACCCGATGATCGCGCCCTTCTCATCCACCACCATGCAGCGGTCCGCGTCCCCGTCGAAGCAGAACCCGATGTCCGCCCCCTCGGCGAGCACCGCATCCTGCGTCTGCCGCAGATTGTCCCGCACCAGCGGATTCGGCTCGTGCGCAAAGACGCCGGAGCTGTTGTCGAAGTTGACCTCGATCAGCTCCAGCCCCGCAATCTCCGACCCGCGGGCCCCGAACACGTGCGGGATCATCGTCCCCGCCATCGCGTTGCTGGCGTCGACCACCACCCGCATCTTCCGCCCGTTGAGCTTCAGGAACGACCGCACGTGCGAGACGTAGGCGTCCCACAGGTCACGCCGCTCGATCTTCCCGGCCACCTCGTGCGACCCGTTCGGGCTCACCGTCGCGGCGTGCTTGCGGATCTCCGCCAGCCCGCTCACCTCACCGATCGGCCGGGCCGACCGCCCCGCGATCTTGAACCCGTTGTAGTTGGGCGGATTGTGGCTCGCCGTCACCATGATCCCGCCGGCGCAGCCCAGGTAGTTCACCGCGAAGGAGATCAGCGGCGTATCGACCCGCCCGACATCGATCACGTTGGCCCCCCACGCCCGGATCCCCGAGATGAGCTGGTCCGACAGGCGCGGGCTGCTCTCGCGCATGTCTCTGCCCACCACGATGTTGCGCATCATCGGCGTCGACTCGCCCTCGGCCTGGGCGCTCTCCACCAGGAACCGCGCTGCCCCGTAGCCGATCTGCCAGGCCATGCGGTCGTTCAGAAGATCCGGGTACGTGCCGCGGATGTCATACGCCTTGAAGATCCTGCCGAGCATCGAAGACGAGCCCTCCTTTCAAAGGAATCTCGACAATAGGCCCGGCATTTGCTATTGTCGCAGTTTGTTCGGGTTTCAGAAGGGCATACGCTCGTCGATTCCTGCCGGATCCGGCCACGGCGCCACCTCCACGCCCTCCGGCAGCGCTGCTCGGAACAGCCCCCCGTACCGCGCCGTCACCAGCCGTCCATCCAGCACCACCACCCGCCCCGAGTCGCGGGCCGAACGGATCACCCGCCCCAGGCCCTGCTTGAACCGCATCACCGCCCGCGGCAGCGACTCCTCGAAGAACGGATTGCCCCCGCGCTGCTCGATCAACTCCAGCCGGGCCTGCGTCAGCGGCCGGTCCGGCGGCTCGAACGGCAGCCGCGTGATGATCACGCTGCGCAGCCCCTGCCCCGGCACATCCACGCCCTGCCAGAACGACGCCGCCCCGAACAGGGCCGCCCGGTCATCCCCCCGGAACCGCCGCAGGATCTCCGCCCGCGGCCCATCGCGCCCCTGCGCCAGCAGCGTGATCCCCTCCTCGGCCAGCGGCCCGCGCAGCACGTCGGCCATCGCTCCCAGCGAGCGCAGGCTCGTGAACAGCACGAACGCCCCCCCGTCGGTCTCGCACAGGTGCTCGAAGATCGCGCTGGCCAGCCGCCGCTCGTAGGCGGCGTCCAGCCCGCCCGGCGGCCGCCCCGGACGCACATCCGCAAACACGCGGAGCTGCTCGGAGAGCGGAAACGGACTCCCGAGCCGCAGCGTCCGGGCGCCCTCGCACCCCAGCCGCGCAATGGTGTGCGCAAACGGCCCCACCCCCTCGTCCCGCGACCAGCTCCCCCCCGCCGCCAGCGTGGCGCTGGTGAACGTCACGCTCCAGTCCTGCTCCAGCAGCCGCTGGCGCAGCAGCGGCGCAACCTCCACCGGCGAACAGGCGATCGTCACCCGCCCCGGGCGCGCCCCGGTCGCCTGGCCGACATCCACCCAGTACGCGCACCCCGGCATCGACTGGTCGATCAGCGCAGCGCAGCACGCCCCGATCTCCGCCGCCCGCTCCGCGTACGCGTTCAGCTCGTAGCGGTCCTCCTCCCGGCGCACCTTCGGCTTCAGCGCACCCAGGCGCAGCGCCAGCTCCCGCATCACCGGCGACAGCGGATTGGCAACCGCCTGCGCCTCGCGCACCCGCCCGCCGCTCTCGCCCGCAGCGCCGAGCCGCGCCAATTCCTCGAACAGGATCCGCCCCGCCGTCTCCGCCTGCACGGTCAGCCGGATCGCCTCGTCCACAGCGCCCAGCCCGGCGTCGTCACCCAGCTCCACCTGCGCCAGGAAGCCGCGCCCCGTCCGCCGGTGATGCAGCGAACTGAGCAGCCGCCACAGCCGCCCCTCCGGCAGCGACAGCCCGAAGTGCTCGCTGGCGACATCCTCAACATTGTGCGCCTCATCCAGCACCACGTGGTCGTACTTCGGCAGGAACCCCACACCCCGCTGACGCAGCGCCAGATCCGCAAAGAACAGCGCGTGATTGCAGATCAGCAGCTTCGCCTTCTCCATCCGCCGACGCGCCGACTGGTAGAAGCACCGCCCATACTCCGGGCACTTGCGTCCCATGCAGTTGCCCGAATCCGACTGCACCCGGTCCCACACCGCCGGCCGTTCCAGTTGCGGCAGCGTGCTCAGCGTGCCATCGGTCGTCTCGTAGGCCCAGTCCTCGATCACGTGCAGCGACTGCCGGCTCGCCGCGTCCGCAAACAGCCGGTCCTGCCGCTTTGACGCCAGCATCAGCCGGCGCACGCTCAGGTAGTTGCCCCGCCCCTTCACCAGCGCCGCGTCCACCTCCCCCCGCCACGCCCCGGGTACCCCCACTTCCCCGCCTTTGGGTACCCCCCCACTCCGTGGGGGCTCTCCTGCCTCGGGTACCCCCCCACTCCGTGGGGGCTCTCCTGCCTCGGGTACCCCCCCACTCCGTGGGGGGCCTTCCCGCCCCGCCTCACGACCCCCCAGCGTCCCCTGCAGCAGCGGAATGTCCTTCTCGATCAACTGCTCCTGCAGCGAGATCGTGTTGGTCGCCACCACCACCCGCTCCCCGCGCAGGCACCGCAGCATCGCCGGAACCAGGTACGCAAAGCTCTTGCCCACGCCCGTCCCCGCCTCGACCAGCAGATGCGAGCGCGACTCCATCGTCTCCCACACCGCCCGCGCCATCTCCAGTTGCTGCGCCCGCACCTCATGCCCGGCGCCCAGCGCCCGCGCAACCGGACCGCCCGCGCCCAGCACGAGGTCAACCGGCCCGCTCTCGATCCCCTGCGCCGTCATCGCTTGCCGGCGCCGATCGGCGCCCGCTTCGGCTCGCCGCTGCGCCGCGGATACGTCCGCGGCGTCGGACGCGCCTTCTCGATCACCACGATGCGCCCCGTCGGCGTCTGGATTGTCTGGGCCGGCCCACCCCCCAGCGTCCGGATCGCCACCTGCGCCTCGGCAATCTCTTCCTGGGCCGCGGCGCCCTTGATCAGCGCCACGCGACCGCCAACGGGCGCCAGCGGCAGCGACAGTTCCACCAGCGTCGCCAGCCGCCCCACCGCCCGCGCCATCACCAGGTCCGCCGACTCCCGCAGCGGCCCATGCGCCGCCACTTCCGCCCGCTCGGCAAGAACCTGCACGTTCCCGAGCCCCAGCCGCGCAGCGCACGACTCCAGAAACGCCGCCTTCTTCTGCGTCGCCTCCACCAGCACGATCTTCAGCCGCCGCTGCACGATCGCCACCGGAATCCCCGGTACGCCGCCCCCCGAGCCCACATCGATCACCGTCGCCCCATCTGCAAGCTCCGCCAGCAGCGGCATCAGCGACAGCGCATCGAGGATGTGCTTCTCCCACGCCGCCTCCGGCTCGCGGATCGCCGTGAGGTTCATCACTTCCGACGCGTGCAGCAGCAGCGCCAGATACCGCCCGAGGCGCTCGATCTCACCCGACTCGAACTCGACACCCAACGCCCGCGCACGACCTGCGAACCACGCCGGCGCCGCCAGCGCCCCATCAGGCGCATCGGCCAGCGGATCAGACCGCCGCGAGTTTGCCGCATGATCAGTCAATCCCGCGTCGACCCCTCTCTCCTCTCTCTTCTCTGTTCTCTAATCTCTGCTCTCTACTCTCTGCTCTCTACTCTCTACTCTCCCCACCCTACTCATCGTACTCAAACGACGCCCGGTACGGCGGCAGCGGCCTGCGCATCGCGATGTTGAAGATCAACCCCGTCATCAGCCACACCGTCACCAGGCTCGACCCGCCGTAACTCACAAAAGGCAGCGTGATCCCGATGATCGGCAGCAGCCCGATGTTCATCCCCACGTTCACCACCACCTGCGAAGCCACGAACGCGGCCAGCCCCACCGCGATCAGCCGGCCGATCGGTTCCAGGCACGTCGCCGCTACCAGCGCCGCGCCGGCCAGCCAGACCAGGTACAGCCCCAGGATCGCCAGCGCCCCGACCAGCCCGAACCGCGTCGTCAGCACGGCAAACACCATGTCGTTGTGCCCCTCGGGCAGGTAGTTGTACCGCACCAGCGCCCGGGCGTGCGGATCCGATGACCCCGCGATCTGCCCCGAGCCCACCAGCCGCTGCGCTGTGAAGCTCTGGTAGTTGATCCCGTCGGCCCCCTCCTTGTCACCCCGAATCTGCCGCACCAGCCCGATCACCCGCTCCTTCTGGTGATCCTTCAGGATCGGATAGCTCGCCGGCGCCGCCAGCGCCGCCACCAGCACGATGATCGCCATGTGCCGCAGCCGCGCTCCCGCCGCCACCAGCATCGCCATCAGCGTCGGAAAGAACAGCGACGCCGTCCCCAGGTCCGGCTGCAGCGTGATCAGCGCCACCGGCACGAACGTGATCGCCGCCGGAATCACCAGCCCCAGAAACCGCCGGTGACTGGTGCGAAACCGCAGATACTGCGCAATCACCAGCACGTACGCGATCTTGGCGACCTCAGAGGGCTGAAAGTCGAATACCTGCAGATCGATCCACCCTCGCGTGCCGTTGCGCGGCGTCACCAGCCACGCCGGCACGAATGGGATCAGCAGAAACACCAGCAGCCCAAGCACGACCACCGCCGCCGGCCAGCCGAACTGCGCCACCAGCCGGTAGTGCGGCAGCGCAATCATCGCCGCGGCAATCAGCCCGACGCCAAGATACACGAGCTGCCGCGCCGCCACCGGCCCCAGCGCCAGCCCGCGCCCGATGTCCGCCTCCATCGCCATGTCGATGCCGTACACCCCCAGCAGCGACAGCGCCAGCGCCGCCGCCACGCTCACCCAGGCCATGTTGGCGAGATTGATATGCGTCGCCGGACGCGCAGCGCTCTGGCGGGCCACCTTCCGGACTGCCGCAATCAGCTCAGCCATCGGACCCCGCCGCCACGTTGGGGCGGCGCTTGAGATGTCCCTCGGCCCGCAGCGCGTGGATCACTTGATTGGCGATCGGCCCCGACACCCGCCCGCCGCTGCCGGCGTACTCCATCAGCACCGCAAATGAGTACCGCGGCCCCTCGCCCTCCGGCCCCACCAGCCCCACCACCCACGCGTGATCCCCCGTGAGTACTTGCTCCGGTTCGGGACCGTCCTTGTCATCCGGATCGAACCTCCGCGGCGCCGACTGCGCAGTGCCCGTCTTGGCCCAGACCGTCACGCCCTCCACATTGAACGTCGGCTCCGACCAACCCTCTCCGCTGATCTGGTAGCCGGTTCCGTGCAGCATGTTTGCCGACGCGTACAGCCCGTCCAGCGCTGCCCGCACGCTCGCTGGATCGAGCTGCAGATCCACCGGCGGATCCGACCGACTCGCGCCAGGAACCACGCGCGGCTGCATGTGGAACCCGCCGCGCGCCAGCGTCGCGTACGCGTTGGCCGCGTGCACCGGCGTCCACACCACCTTCCCCTGGCCAATGCCCATGATGGCGTCGTCGTACTGCCATGTCATCTCCTTGAGCGGCCCGACCACGCCGGCCGCTTCGGCCCCGACCCCGAGCGGCAGCGCTTCGCCGGCGCCGAACATCCGGTACGCCTCGATGATGCCCTCCCGCCCGAGCCGATGCCCGATCGTGTAGAAGTAGATGTTGCACGAGACCTTCAGCGCCTCGACCGCGTCAAGCGCCCCGTGCGTGCCGAAGCCATAGTCCTTGCGATACCGCCAACATCGCAGCCTGGTTGCGTCATCCGGCAGGTAGTGCCCGTTGCAGGTGATCGGGTCCCACAGTTGGTGCGCCCCCCGGGTCACCGCCGCCGTCAGCAGGATCGCCTTCGCGATCGACCCCGGCGGATAGGCGCCGGATACCGCCCGATTAAAATACGGCATGTTCAGCCTGTCGGCGAAGATCGCCGCCCGATTCTCCGCAAGCTGGTCATAGCTGAACGACGGCGTCGACACCAGCGCCATCACATCACCCGTGTTGATCTCGATCACCACCGCCGCGCCGTACAGCGGCGTGCCTTCCGGCAGGTCGTCGCGATTGTGCCACTCGGCCACACTGGCCAGCCCCAGCGCCGGATCCATCGCCGCCATGATCCGCGCCTGCAGCATCGCGTCGATCGTCAGCTCGACATCCTCTCCCGGCGTGGGCGCAATCTCAAAGACCTCACCGGTATCAAGCTGACGCCGGCGCAGCCCGCGCAAGCCGCGCAGCCGCGGCTCCTGCGCGAATTCGACCCCTCGGTCCCCCACGCTGTCGCCCTCGAAGTACTGCCCGCGATCGGCGCCTCCGGCCGTGACAAACTTGCGCTCCTCGGCGCCCAGGCCCTCCAGGTAGGCCGCCCGCCGCTGCTCATCCTCGGCCGTCGGCCCCTCCCGTATCCAGCCCAGCACGTGCGTCAGCGCCCCCTCGACCGTCATCGGGATCGCCGCTTCCGTGCGCAGCGGCCCCGGCAGCGTCCGCCCGTCGATCTCCACCACCACGCTGTCAAACGGGTGGGCCCGCTCGCGGCTGTCGGCGACGCGCAAGCCCGGCAGCGCCGGAACCTCGTAGGCCACCGGCGCCCCCCCGCCCTTCGGCGGAACCACAAGCTGCGTCGTCTCCGCCGCCATCGCCGCCAGCGAAAACCCGCCCGTGTCGCCCAGCAGCGGCACGATCGTGTGCGCTGCCCGCTGCTCGGCGATGTCGCCATCAGCCTGCTTGCGCAGCCTGTCGCGCAGGTCAGTGGTGAGTTCCCGACCCCGCTCCTCGGCCTCCCGTTCCAGGGCGTCGTAGCGCCACTTGGTCACTTCCTGTCGCATGTACTCGATCCGGTGGCGGATGTCGGTGCGCCGGGTGCGCATCTCCTCGGCGGACGCGCCGGTGAACTGGGCGATCTCCAGCCACATCTGCTCCACGTGCCGCAACAGAAACGGCTCGTAGTACGCCGCCAGCGCCTCGCGCTGCGGTGCGTCCAGCTTCCGCCACTCGTCCTCGTGGATCTCGCGGGCCATTCGGACCGCCTCGGTCCGCACCCACGTCTGGCGTCGCCCGGTCTCATCCTCCTCCGGCAGACCGCTGATCAGCACGTCATACCGCACCTGCACATCCAGGCTCGGCCGGTCCTGGGCCAGGATCCGCTTCTTGCGATCGATGATCTTGCCGCGTGGCGTCGGGGTCCACTCGCTGCGCTGGAGGCGCCGCTCCGCCTCCTCAAGGGAGGCTTCGCCCCGCAGGATCGTCAGCCGCCCCATCTGAAGCGCGAGGACCCCGAAGGCCAGGGCGCACAGCCCCACCAGGAGCACGATGCGCCGATGAAACATGCTGGGGAGGATGCGTGAGTCGCTCATGAACCGGCTCCGCCGGGGCCCCCCGCCGCGGCGGGGTCGAATCCTTCGGCGGAGTCTAGATCGGCCGCCCCCCGCCCCGGGTGCCAGCGGATGTGGGCCAGCAAGGGGTGTCGGCAGAGTCTGCCGATTCCGGTTTGGGGAGCGCGCAGCGATAGCGCCCGCGCAGGGCGCGGTCGGCGGGTCGGGTCGCGGCGGAGCGAGCGTTGGCGCTCGAATCAGGGCGCCCGGGGGAGGGCGCCGGCGCGGTGAAGGAGATCGTGCGGAAACGAGGGCTGTGCGCCGCACGAGGCGGGTGGCACAGGCGTCTCGCCTGTGCGGGCTTGGACATTGGAGCGAGGGTTGCGCGGGCCTCCGTTGGGGGCGGTGGTGGTTGGGGGCGAGCTTTCCACGGGCTGCGCTCGCTCTGCGAGCTTGCCCATGGCTACGGGCGCGTGGCCCGCTGGGCCGGGGGGATGCGGAGCGGTGCTGCGCGCGGGCTCGGGCGCGGGGCGCATGGTGATTCGTGTGATGGGCGGTTCAACGACCCCTTCGGGGTCGAGATGAGGAACGGGCGCCGTGTTCCGGGCCTGTCGCTCGCTGCGCTTCGCTCCAGACCCGGCTACTTTCGATGAGCCCTTCGGGCTCTCATTGAGGAACGCTTTGGTGGAAGTAGCGCGCTCGGTGAAGTCGAGCGCGGGGCGCGCGGACGAGGCCTGGTAGGGGGAGGAGCCCGGCGCCGACCTCGCTTCGCGAGGCCACCTCTCCCCGCTGGCGCGGGGCGAGGGTGGGGGAGCGGCGGCGCTGGCAGCGCGGGCGTGGTTGCTGTAAACGGGCGCGGGGGTTTCGACAGGAAGAGAGGCATCGAGGCATGCGGCATCGAGGCAAAGGTCATTGTGATTCGTCGGCGGGGTCGACTCATCGCGGCGCTCTGCGCGGATGTGGGTCAGGGCGCTTGAGAAGTTGTTGAGGGCGTGCTGGTCTTCGGTGTTCCTGGGCGAGCGGGGGCGCGAGCGTGTCGGGCGGGGGCCGGTTGGCTTGCGGCGGAAGGGCCAGGGGAGGCGCAGAGTGGGGCGCGGGGGGAAGAGGATGGCGCGGGCGGCGGCGAGGGCGACTTCTGTTGCGCGCACGTTGGAGGGGGAGAGGAGCGGTTCTTCGCGGAAGAGGTGGGCGCGGCAGGTTTCGGTGAGAGAACACAGCGCGGCGAGTTCGGCGTAGGGTCGGGCATCCCGGATGCGGCGGCGTTCTTCAGCGCGCAGGCGTGCGAACTGACGGCGGATGTGTGGCTGCTCCGTCCACGCGATGTAGTGGTTCAGATCGATGTCGTGGTTAGCGGCGATTTCGACGGCGGTGAGTTCGCCTCGGAGGCGCTGGATGAGGAGGCAGTTGAGATCGACGTGGGCGGGGAGGGAGAGGGGGGCGTCAGCATCCGGCATGCGGCATCCGGCATCCGTGGGAGGCGGCGCGGCGGGGGGTTGGGGCCGGCAGGATGGAATCCTGCCCCACCCGTTTGCGCGGGGAGCACTGACGTCAGAGCACGTCAGTGGCACGTGACCATTGGAGTGGGTGTGGCCGTTGAGGGTTGCGGTGCGCATGTGGGCATTGTGGGGACGCGGCTTGGGATTGCAAGGGGGCGCGGGTGGAGGGGCGCGAAACTGCGCGCGCCGGTGGTCGATGCGCGAGAGATTCGTGGTTGCGGCGTGGGATCGAGGGCTTGAGAGGGGGTGTGGGGGAGGCTTCCCCCACACTGGCGCGCGGGAGGGGCGCGCGCTGTTGTCTTCCACAGGGTGGTCGGGCAAGGCGCGATGAGGCCAGGTAGTCGGGGTAGCCCCTCTCCGGCTCGCTGCGCTCGCCACCTCTCCCCGCAAGCGGGGCGAGGGTGGGAGAGAGGCGCTGTCGGTTCGACATCCCGGATCGGGGGGGCGACACTTGGTGCAGATGAATCCGGTTGAGTTCGCCAGCAAGTGGTCGAGGGTCGAGCTGCCGGAGCGGGCGGCGAGTCAGGAGCACTTTCTGGACCTGTGCCGGCTGCTGGGGCAGCCGACGCCGGCGGAGCATGACTCGACGGGGGCGGAGTACACGTTCGAGAAGGGCGTGACGACGGCCGAGGGGCAGGGGTACGCCGACGCGTGGTGGCGCGGCAAGTTCGCCGTCGAGTACAAGAAGAAGGGAAAGTACAAGACGCTGGAGGCTGCGTACCAGCAGCTTCTGCGGTATCGCGAGGCGCTGGAGAATCCACCGCTGCTGGTGGTGTGCGACATCGCGCGGATCGAGATCCACACGAACTTCACGGGGACGAAGAAGCAGACGCACATCATCGAGCTTGCGGAGATTGCCGAGCCGGAGAAGCTCGATCTGCTGCGCCGGATGTTCACCGACCCCGAGAGTTTCCGGCCCACGGTGACCGCGGCGAAGGTGACCGAGCAGGTCGCCGGGAACATCGGCGAGCTTGCCCAGCGGCTGCGGGACCGGGGGCACGATCCGCACGAGGCAGCGCACTTCCTGATGAAGGTGATGTTCTGCCTGTTCGCCGAGGATGTGAATCTGCTGCCGAAGGATCGGCTGGCGGATGTGCTGGCGAAGGCGGCGAGCGCGCCGGAGCGGCTGAAGGGCTGGCTCGACGACCTCTTTGGCGCGATGGCCAGCAAGGACGGGTTCTTCTGGGGCGACTCGATCGCGTGGTTCAACGGCTCGCTGTTCGACAGGGCGCCGGCGCTGGAGCTTGATGAGGCGGAGATCGAACTGCTGCGGTTCGCCGCGGCCCAGGACTGGGGGGCGGTGGAGCCGGCCATCTTCGGCACTTTGTTCGAGCGGTCGCTGGATCCGAGCAAGCGGGCCCAGATCGGGGCGCATTACACCAGCCGCGAGGACATCATGCTGGTGATCGAGCCGGTGATCCTGCGCCCGCTGCGCCGGCAGTGGGATGATGCCCGGGCGGCGTGCGAAGAGCAGGTGGAGCGCCGGCGCAAGGCGACGACGGGCGCGACGAAGCGGAAGGCGGACGAGGCGATCAACAAGGCGCTGCAGGCGTTCATGGGGCGGCTGGCGGAGGTCCGCGTGCTGGACCCGGCGTGCGGCAGCGGCAACTTCCTGTACGTGGCGATCCAGCAGCTTCTGGGGCTGGAGAAGGAGGTCATCACGTGGGCCGCCCGCCCCGAGATCGGCGTCGGCCTGCTGCCGAACGTGCGTCCGACGCAGCTTCACGGCATCGAGATCAACCCGTACGCGGCGGAGCTGGCGCAGGTGGTGATCTGGATCGGGTATCTCCAGTGGATGCGGGACAACGGCTTCAACGTGCCGCGGGACCCGATCCTGTCGCCGCTGACGACGATCGAATGCCGGGACGCGATATTGAAGTGGCACGATGAGTCGGGGCAGCCGATCCCGGCGTGGCGGGAGGGCGCCACGTGCGCGGGGGTGGCCGAGTGGCCGGAGGCGGAGTTCATTGTGGGGAATCCGCCGTTTCTGGGGACAAAGATGCTTCGGGCCGGCTTGGGTGATGAGTACGTCGAGCATCTGTACCAGGCATACTCCAAGCGCATCCCTCCTTTCAGCGACCTTTGCTGCTACTGGTTTGAACTGGCGAGAGAGGACATTGCGGCGCATCCAGGAACACGCGCCGGCCTGTTGGCAACCCAGGCGATTCGCAACGACAGAGCGAGGCGCGTCCTTGAGCGCATCAAGGAGAGCGGTGACATCTTCATGGCGTGGGATGACCAGCCTTGGGTGCTGGATGGCGCCGCGGTACAGATTTCGATCGTCGGGTTCGATGACGGGCGCGACGGACAACGAGAACTGGATGGGCAGCCGATCCAAGCAATCAACGCCGACCTGACTTCAGGCGTCGATGTCGGATTGGCCGAGCCGCTCGATCAGAACAAATCCATAGGGTTTGTTGGTGACGTCAAGGGTGGCCCGTTCGATGTGCCTTGGGAATCGGCGAGGAAGCTCCTTGGCGAGCCTACGCCGAATGGACACTCCCCGATGGAGGTCATTCGACCCTACGTAAACGGTCGAGACATCACCAAGCGGCCGGAGGCAGACTGGGTGATTGACTTCGGCCGGGGGTGCGAGGAGTCCGACGCTGCGGGGTTCGGGGCCGCGTTCGAGCATGCAAAGCAGACCGTAAAGCCGGCAAGAGAAGCGGGACGGCCGACGCAAAAGAGGTGGTGGCTTCACATGCGGCCGTGCCCGTCGATGCGCGACGCAGTCGAGCCACTGCCGCGATTCGCGGCCACGCCGGTGCTCACGAAATACCGGCTGTTCACGTGGATGAGAAGCCCGAGCCTTCCCGATCATCAGTTGATCGCTTTCGCTCGCTCCGACGACTACTTCTTCGGTGTGCTGCACAGCAGCGTCCATGAGCTTTGGGCGCGGCGCCAGGGGACGCAGCTTCGTGAGATGGAGAGCGGGTTCCGCTACACGCCGACGACGTGCTTCGAGACGTTTCCGCTGCCGTGGGCGCCGGGGGCCGAGCCGGCAGAGGGCGAGCCCGGCCGGGCCGAGTGGCAGGCGATCTCGGACGCCGCGCGGGAACTGGATGTTCAGCGGGAGCGGTGGCTGAATCCGCCGGAGTGGGTCAGCGCCATCGCGGCGAAGGTGGACGCGGCGGATGACTTCGGCGATGTGGCGCAGGTGTCGGGCGAGGAGGCGCGCCGGCTGATCCGGCAGAGCGCGATCGACGCCGCCAGCGCGAAGGACCCGCGCCTGAAGAAGCGGACGCTGACGAACCTGTACAACGAGCGCCCGACGTGGCTGCGGCTGGCGCACCGGAAGCTGGATGAGGCGGTGCTGGCGGCGTATGCGCTGGTGGATCCGGCGGGCGGGTGGGATCCGGCGTGGGCTGAGGTGTTCGAGGAGACGGGGGCGGGGCGCCCGCTGCCGGAGGGGCACGCGCTGGCGGAGGAGCGAGCGCGGGTGGAGCAGGCGATTCTGGGGAATCTGCTGCGGATGAATGGTGAGCGGGCTGGGGCAGGGTGAGTGCGGGGGAAGGCCGAGCGCAGCCTGTGGAAAGCGCCCCCAAACCCAGATCCGCTCCCAGCGCGGGTTCGCGGAATCCCCGCTGCGCAGCG
>JBICIE010000130.1:0-8037 GCA_043101635.1 Phycisphaerales bacterium JB039
CTCGCCGGTGAGTTCTGCCATCTGCCGGAAGCTGAGCTGCCCGTGGTGGCGCAGCTCCACGACTTCCCGGTCCGCCGGGCTGAGCTGGTCCAGCGCCCGGCGCAGGGCCTCCAGGCCCTCGGACGGCCCGGCCGGCTCGTCCCGCCCGGCCAGGGCGCCGAGCGCCTGCGGCTCGGTCGGTATGGCCTGCCGCCGCCGGCGGCGGATCTCGTCGCGCAGCCGGTTCATCGCGACCCGGAACAGCCACGACTCGAACCGCCCACGCTCGGTGTACTGGCCGTCGCCCAGCTTCTGGGCGACCGTCACGAACACGGACTGGGTGATTTCCTCGGCCATCTCAGGGTCACGGCAGCGGCTCTGCGTCAATGCGAAGATGCGCCGGGCGTACCGCTCGACGATCTGCTCCCATGCCGCGCCATCCCCGCGCGCCGCCTGCGCGAGAATCGAGGCCAGTTCGTCCTCAGGCCCCGGCGCAGTTTCGGGTGGGTCCACGGGCAAGGTCAGCATCCACAGGGTAAACGGCCGGGAGCAGGCCCCATTGCCGACGCCGGCCCGTCCTGTTCGGTACGATCCGAACACATGAGCCAGATCGCCTACACCGTCACGGCGACTCTTCCGGACCGGGCTACGGCAGAAGCCTACATCCAGTGGCTCCGCGAAGGCCACATGCAGCAGGTGATCGATGGCGGGGCCCTCTCCGGCCAGGCGTTCCTTCTCGAGGGCGATGGCCCGCACGTGCGCGTCGAATCACGCTACATCTTCCCGGACCGGGAGGCCTTCAACGCCTACGAGCGGACCACCGCCCCCGCGCTGCGGGCCGATGGCCAGCGCCGCTTCGGCCAGACCCCGGGGGTCAGCTTCGAACGCCGCATTGGCCAGGTGCTGACCTGAGCGACCCCGGCCCGGCATCACCCGTACAGTCCCCTGAGGCGGGAATCCGGCGGTGGTCCCGGTCCGGCCGAACCCTGAGGCGTCCGGACGTGGATCAGCGCAGCGATGAGAAACTGCTCGAGGCGTACCGGCGCGGCGACCTTGGCGCGTTCCGTCTGCTCATTGAGCGTTATCAGACCGACCTGCTTCGATTCCTCACCCGCCTGACCGGCGACCGCCAGTCCGCCGAGGATGTCTTCCAGGAGACCTTTCTCCAGGTCCATCTCTTTGCCGACAGTTTCGACACTTCCCGCCGCTTCAAACCGTGGGTTTTCACGATCGCGGCGAACAAAGCACGGGACCTTCTACGTAAGAAGGTGCGCCGGCAGGCGGTCCCGCTGTCGGCCCCGGTCCGAGGCGAAGCTGAGTCCGGGATGAGTTACGTGGACCTGATGGAGATCGACGTACCGGCTCCTGATGCGAGCCTGGATGACCAGGAGCGAGACGCCCTGGTGCAGAAGGCGGTCGAGGCGATGTCGCCGCCCTTGCGCGAGATTCTGCTGCTGGCGTATTTTCAGCGCCTCAGCTACGCCCAGGTGGCGGAGGAACTCGGCATCCCGCTCGGCACGGTCAAGAGCCGACTGCACGCCGCGGTGGCGTCGTTCGCGAGAGAGTGGAAGCGGCTGACCCGTGAGTCCTCGGCAAGATCCGAGACGTCGTAGGGAGATGGCGTTGACAGGCGACGAAGTCTCACTGGATACCGAGTCGACAGCAGCGATCGAAGCGCTCGTCGAGGCGGGATTCGATCCGGCCCGTGTTCCCGCCGCCCGGCGCGACCAGGCGCAGAAGATCGCAGATCTGCTGGCAACCTTGCACGCCGGCTCGTTCGAGCCCGACCCGGCCCTCACCGATGTCATCATGGCCCGCATCGAGCGGTCCGCCGAGCCCGTCTTCCCGGAACTGACGCCCGCCGACCACGCGGCCCTGGAAGCGCTGGTCATGCACGGCTTCGAGCCGTCGCGCGTCCCGAACGCCCTGCGCCCGCGGGCCGAGCGGCACCGCGCTCTGGCAGACCTCGTCAGCGGCGGCGCCTCCATCGGCGCCGACGGCCTCGTGGATCGCACGCTCGCCGCCGTCCAGCGCCAGATCGACCAGGAGGCCGATCGCATGCGCCTGGAGTCGCGCCGCGGCTCCTGGGCCAGCATGCGGCTGGCTGACGTCCTCTCCGTCGCGGCGATGCTCCTGATCGGCGTGGCCATTGTCTGGCCGCTGGTCACCTCCCTGCGCGAAAGCCAGCAGCAGGCCCTGTGCTTCAGCCGCGTCGGCGCCATGGCCGGCGCCTTCGGCAGCTACGCCATGAGCGCTGCCGACGCCCTCCCGGTCGCCGCCGGCTCCGTCGCCGAGGGCGTCTGGTGGGATGTCGGGCGCGAGGGCCGCTCCAACTCCGCCAACCTGTTCCTCCTCGCCCCGACCGGCTTCCTGACGGTCGGCGACATGGCCTGCCCCGGCAATCCCGAGGCCCGCACCGCCGACGCCACCCCGGGCGAGCGCGACTGGTCCAGCTTCGACGAGGTCTCATTCAGCTACCAGCACGCCGACACCGCGTCGGCGAACACCTGGCGGACCGGCCGCTTCGTCGTCCTCGCCGATCGCTCCCCGATCACCGTCCTCAACCGCCAGGGACAGCCCGCCCCGGCCGAGGCCAACAGCCTGAACCACCGCCAGGCCGGCCAGCGCGTCCTGATGAGCGACGGCAGCGCCCAGTGGCTCACCAGCCCCCTCGTCGACGGCGACAACATCTGGCTGCCCGAGCTGGTCGAGCGCGTCATCGACAACATGCGAACCGGCGCCCCCCTCCTCCACGGCCTCGAGAAGCCCGCTTCCCCCTCCGACGCAATGCTGGTTCCGTAGCCGCCCGATTGCCGCCCGCCGCTTGCTGCGACCCCCTGCCACGTCTACTGTTTCGGCCCCCCGCGCCCGGCGGGCCGGGGGCAGGAGCCAGGCGTCATGCCCAAGACCAAGTCCCACAAGGGGATCCTCAAGCGGGTCCGCATCTCCAAGACCGGCAAGGTCCGCCACAAGTCGGCCTACTTCAAGCACCTGCGCTCCCACAAGAGCGGCAAGCGCCTGCGTCATCTCCGCCAGGATCCCTACATGGCCAGCCCGGACGCCAAGCGTCTTGAGAAGCTGCTGTTCCGGCGCCTGCGCGGGCGCAACGCCCCCAAGGCGTCCATCCGGCGCAGCCCGTCGCCCGAGCAGCGCCGGGCCATGCGAGAGGCGAAGAAGGAGTCTGCGTCGGCCTGAGGCCGCTGCGCCCGGCCGTCCGCGGCCGTCAGATAGAAGCACCCAAGCCGTCCGCCGGGCCCAAGCCGGCCAGCCCGACCGTAAAGCGCGGGCCGCCCCGTTCGGACAGGGAGTTGATCGATGCCAAGAGTTCGCAAGGGCGCAGCCCGCACCCAGGCCCGCAAGAAGCTCCTCCGTGAAGCCCGCGGCTACTACGGCGCCCGCGGCAATCACAAGTACCTCGCCCGCAACGCCGTCATGCGCGGACGCGCCTTCGCCTACGCCCACCGGCGCAAGCGCAAGCGCGACATGCGCAGCCTCTGGATCACACGCATCACCGCCGCCTGCCGCATGCGCGGCACGCGCTACAGCGCCTTCATGAACGGCCTGCGCAACGCCGGCGTGATCCTCAACCGCAAGATGCTCAGCCAGATCGCCATCGAGGAGCCGCAGGTCTTCGATGACCTGGCGAAGCTGGCCGCCGAGGCCAGCCGCGCGGTCCCCGCCAAGGCCTGAGTTGTGCCACTGACGTGCTTTGACGTCAGTGCTCAGCCGCCGAGGTAATCGCCGCCCCGCACAGCCGATAGAGCACGCGCGCCCCGACATTCGCGTCCCACTCCGGCGCGTGCCGCCCCGCGCCGGGGCAGACCTCCACGAGGTCGAAGCCCACGATCGTGCGCCCGGATTCCGCCAGCTTCGCCAGCAGCAGCGACAGCTCCCGGAAGCTCAGCCCGCCGGGCACGGGCGTTCCCGTGTTCGGGCACAGCGACGGATCGAGGCCGTCGATGTCCACGGAGACGTGCACGCGCTGTGGCAGCGCTGCGAGGATCTCCTCGCACAGCGCGCCCCACGCCTGGCCAGCCGCGAAGCGGTCGAACAGGTCATCATCGAAGAACGTCGTGACGCGGCCTGATTCCGTCGCGCAGCGCAGCTCGCCGTCGCTGTAGTCGCGGATCCCGACCTGCACGAGCCGCTCGATGCTTGGCGCCATCTCCAGCGCGTTGTGCATGATCGAGGCGTGGGAATAGCGAAAGCCCTCGTACGCCTCGCGCAGGTCCATGTGGGCGTCGATCTGCAGCACGCCGATCGGGCCCGTCGCGCAGCTCGCCTCAATGGCGCCCAGCGAGACGCTGTGCTCGCCGCCGATCACGCCGCAGAGGCGCCCATCGGCCAGCGCGCCGGCCGCAAACGCCCGTACCGTCTCGCGCACGAGTTCCCCCGCGCTGTCGACCTGATCCAGCGCCTCGGCGTCGTCGGGTCCCGCGCCGCCGGCCTCGATGATCGGCGCGGCGAACTCGCGGGCCCGCCGGGACAGGGCCGCGATGCGCTCATCGTGCGGCGCCATCCAGATGCCGGCCTCGTAGATGTTGCCGAAGCGGTGATCCCGCAGGTCCACCTGCATCGACGCCGCCCGGATCGCCTCCGGCCCTGCGGCGGTACCGGCCCGGTACGAGGTCGTCGCGTCGAACGGGACGCCCAGCAGGACGACTCGGGCGTCCTGGCGTGTGTGCGGCAGGCCGAAGACGCCCCCGCCGATCGCGGGCCCATCTGGATCGAAGGTCATGGCTGGCTCCTCGGCTTGCGGCGAAGACGTAGGGTATGGGCATGGGTGATCCCGAGACCCCAGATCCCCGCAAGCCCGTGCGGCCCGAGCCGTATGACGTCGGCCCGCCCGAGGAGCTGCGCGAGCCGGCCCGCCCCAAGGGAAGGCTCGACGAGCCCGGGCTGCTGGAGGACTTCGACGAGGACGCCGATTTCTCGGTGGACCCGGAGGTCGACGCGGCCATCCTCGCCGGCGCCGAGGCGCGGCCCGCCGAACCCGCGCCGAAACGGTCGGAGCCGCCGCGGACCGGTCCGCCGCTGGTGCAGGCCGGCAAGACGCCCGACCGCGTCTGGCTTGCGATCGCTGGCGTGCTGCTGTTGGTCGCGATCACCGAGACGCTGATCTGGGCTCCCGGCGCCCGGCCCGCCCGCGTCGGGCTCACGATCTACGGCGCGATCGTCAATACCGGCCTCGGTCTGGCAGCGATCTACCTCGCCGGGCGGCTGCTGGAGCGGCCGCTGGGCGCCTTTGAGCGCGCCGGGGCCCGCGTGGCGCTGGCGGCGTGTCTGGCCCAGGTCGGCACGCAATTGCAACTGACGCTGATCGGTACGGTGGACAACCGGATCGAGGAACTCGCGATCGCCGCCGCGGCGTACGCGCTGGCCCTGTGGGCGCTGTTCCGCTGGGATGCGCGCACGCTCGGCGTGGTGCTCGGGCTGCACTTCCTGGGCTGGCTGGCCATCCAGACCGGGGCGTCGCTGCAGAGTTGTGCCGCGGCCGCCGGCTCGGGTTGAGCCTCGCCGCCAGATGAGCTACCTTGCCCGTTCGCACGGGGCGGGGCTGTCCTCCGCTCCTCGGGAGCGGATGATGGCGAAGCAGCGCGGCGGGGTACTGGAACTGATCGAGCGCATCGGCAACCGGCTGCCGGATCCGGCGATCCTGTTCGTGCTGGGGGCGGCGCTGGTCGTTCTGGCGTCGGCGGCCGTTGCGACCCTGGACTGGGAGGTCCAGGCGATGCGCCTGGCGCCGGCCGTCGAGACGGTCATGCGCGACGGCGTGGAGGTCGAGCAGCCCGTGCTCGGTCTCGATGGCCGACCGGTGCTCGAGCTTGTGCCCGACCGGTCGGTCAACGATGGCGAGCCGTACCGCGCGGTCAACCTGCTGACCAGCGATGGCGTGTACTGGATGCTCACGAGCATGGTGAGCAACTTCATGGGCTTTGCGCCGCTGGGCATCGTGCTGACCGGCATGCTCGGCATCGGCGTGGCGGAGCGCACCGGGCTGATCGGCGCGGGACTTCGAGCGTTCATGCTCGTGGCGCCGAAGCAACTGCTCACGCCGATCATGGTCTTCCTCGGGATTATGTCGTCCATGGGGCTGGACGCCGGGTACGTGGTGCTGCCGCCATTGGCGGCGGCGCTGTACAAGTCGGTCGGGCGCTCGCCGATTGCGGGCATCGCGGCGGTCTTCAGCGGCGTGGCGGCCGGCTTCAACGCCAACCTGTTCGTGACCGGCCTGGATCCACTGCTGGCCGGGCTGAGCACGATCGGGGCGCAGGTCGTCGATCCCGACTACATCGTGGTCGCCACCTGCAACTGGTGGTTCATGATCGCTTCGACGTTTGTCATCACGCTCGTGGGCTGGGCCGCCAGCGCCTGGTTCGTGGAGAAGCGATTCGCAAACAAGAGTCCAGAGGAAGGCGGGCCGGTGGCCGCGACGGCCGACGATCTCGCCGCCCACCGGCTGGAGCCGAAGGAGTGGCGAGCCCTCGGCTGGGCCCTGGCGGCGCTGGCCGCGGCGATGGGGCTGGTGGTGGCGGCGGTCAACATCCCAGGGGCGCCCCTGTACACGCAGGAGTCCGACGCCAGTCCGTTCGCCCGCTGGGTCAACGTGATCGTGCCGCTGATCTTCCTCGCCTTCCTGGCGCCGGGCGTCACCTACGGGATCGCGATCGGCCGGGTCCGCTCCAGTCACGATGTCGCCGAGCTGTTCACCAAGTCGATGGCGTACATGGCGCCGATTATCGTGCTGGCGTTCTTCGCAGCGCAGTTCATCGAGTACTTCAAGTACTCGCAGCTCGACCGCATGCTGGCGTACGCCGGGGGCGCGTGGCTTGCGGCCCAGCAGATGCCTGCCGCAGCGCTGATCATCGCGTTCATCATCGTGACGATGGTCTTCAACCTGTTCATCGGGAGCATGTCGGCCAAGTACACCATGTTTGCGCCGATCTTCGTGCCGATGCTCATGCTGGCGGCCGGCATCAGTCCGGAACTGACGCAAGCGGCGTACCGCATCGGCGACTCGACGACCAACACCATCACGCCACTGAACGCGTATCTGGTCATCATCCTGGTGGTGATGCAGAAGTTCGCCCCCAAGGCGGGCATGGGCACGCTGATTGCGATGATGCTCCCGTACTCGATTCTGTTCACCATCGCCTGGTCGGTGATGCTGCTGGTCTGGATGAGCCTCGGGCTTGAACTGGGCCCGGGCGGCCCGCTGACTTACCAGCCCGCCGGCTGAACGACGGCTCCATCCCAGAGAGGGAAGCCGCGAGCGCAAGCTCGCGCGGCTGTCCGTGGGCGCAGCGAAAGCGGCCGGGTGGGGCCGGCGGGCGTTGTTGGGATGTGGGGCGGGCAGCACGCTGGGCGCAGGCGGAGCGCGAATGCATGAAGTGGAGGCCAGTCGGGCCTCGGGGATGCAAGTGTGAGCGGCGCGAGCGCCGCGCAGCGGACGAGCGCAAGCCACGGGAGCGTGGGACCATGCTGCTTCGCCCCGGCCGGGGCGAAGGGAGGCGTCCGCTTCGGGCTTCCAGGTCGGGCGCCGGGCGCATGTGGCTGAGCGCTGCTGAAGCTGGGGCGGGGCCTGGGTGGGCGCCGGCGAGGGCGGCGTTGGATTCGGGAGGGCGCCGCCAGCAGGATGGAATCCTGCCCCGCCGGGCGCTGCTTGATCGGTCGCGGCTGGCCCGTGCTGGTGTCGCAAAGACACTCCGTGCGCAGGCGGCAAGGTGCGGGGAGCCTGACAAGGCGTTTCGGGCGCCTGCGTCGCACAGGCGGGACGCCTGTGCCACCCGCGCAAGGGGCGCATACGGAATGGGGATGCGAGGCGGGGGAGGTGGGGGGCGAGTGCGCGCAGGTTCGTTGCCAGTGCGCGCAGGATGCTGCGGGCGCGCGGCGGGGGGGCCGGGGCGGTCCATGCGAGCGGGGCGGCGCTGAGGACGGCGATGGCGGCGACAAGAGCGTGCTCGCGGGCGCGCAGTTCGTGGCTGGGGGAGGGGTAGGACCTGGTTCTGAGGAAGGCGTTGAGGGTGGCCAGGTGCGCGGCGAGGATGTCGCGCGAGT
>JBICIE010000131.1:0-4841 GCA_043101635.1 Phycisphaerales bacterium JB039
CGACGCTCTTCCGATCTGCGCCAGTCGGCGCAGCGGTTGGCGGCGATGCGGTACATCCACGGCGTAAAGCGGCGGCTGACATCGAAGCTGCGCCGCCTGGCCCAGACCGCCACCCAGACATCCTGGAACAGGTCCTCGGCCTCGGCCGAATCGCGGGTCATCCGGGTGATGAACGAGAGCAGGGGCGGTCCGTGCCTTCGGATGAGCCGCTCAAGGGAGTCGGCGTCGCCGCCGCGGACACCTCGCATCAACTGTTCATCCGTGGCGGTTCGCATGGGCGGCGCCTCCACCCTTCCCTACGCAGCCGGGGGCGATGCGCTGAATTGCCTGGGCAAAATCCGGTCGGCAGTCCGGATCGCGACCGAGCCCCCGGCGCCCTCAGCCGGCGCTCACCGCTCCCGGTGTTGCTCGAACCAGTTCTGGATGCTCGAAGCGCTCCAGCCGGGCGGGATCGGAGGCAAGCTCGGGCGGCAGGGCCTTGATCGCCACATCCCTATCCAGCCGCTCGTCGCGGGCGAGGTACACCACCCCCATGCCGCCGCGGCCGATCTCGCGAATGACCTGGTAGGGGCCAACTTGCGTCGTCACTTCGAGATCTCCCGAAACCAGTTCTCCACCACTGCGATGGACAACTCGTCGAACGCCGTCACGGCCTGGATGTAGAGCAGCTTCCCGTCCGCGGACAGATCGGCGCCCATTGTCAACGTCGACGCAACCTCTGTTTTCCAGGGTGTCGGCTGAGGACTGCCAATCTGCAAGTCCGGATCCGCCTTGATCGAGACGGACATGTAGTGCTGCAGGTTATCCGCCAGGAAGTACAGCCGCGAGCCGTCCGCCGACCAGATGACGTTCTGGCCACCATCGGAGGAGACCTGCCAGATGCCCTCCCCGCTCGGGAACCGGGTCAGGAAGATCTCCGTGCGGCCGGTGCGGTCGGATTCGTAGGCAAGCCATCGGCGGTCGGGCGACAGTCGGCCGAAGGCGTCTCGCCCGGGGCTCTGCGCCAGTGGCGTGGGAGCGCCCCCGCCTTCCAGCGGGGCCGCCCACAGATCGAGATCGCCGTTGTCGCTGGCGCGCTGCACGACGCCGATCCACCCGTCCTCATCTTCCACCCAGTCGTACATGAGACCATCGACCGGGGCGCCGACGGGCGAGCCATCGGCGACAGAAACGAAGCGCGTGCTGAGCGAGCCGGGGGTCATGGTCGCCACCGCGATCCGCTGACCATCGTCGGTCCAGCCGACGACGCCTTCCCGCGCCGGGTCAAACGTGAGGTGACGCCGCGCCCCCGTCTCGATGTCGTGGATCCAGACGTCGAGGTTGTCCTCTGCATAGCCGCTGACGGCGATGCGTCGGCCATCGGGTGAGAGCGCAGGAAAGAGGAGCAGGTTGTGGGCTTCGCCGATCGGCTCGGAGGCGCCATCGGCGTCCTGCCAGGCCAGCCGCAGTCCGCTGTTGATGCCGCGCACATACATCAGGTCGCCGCGATCGCTGATCGAAGGCGCCCCGCCGGAAGCGTCGATGAGCATCGGGTCGCCGGTCGCCTCCAGCCGATCGACGTCGAACGGAACGGCCCAGAGCCCACGATCCTCGCCGGTGTTCGTGAAGAGGACATGCCCGCTGCGCCCGTAGCACGGCGAGCTCGATGAAGCGCTCCCGAAGCGGGCCACGACCGCCCGTCGCGCACCGTCCGAGGCGCCGATGTACCAGTTGTCGTTGATCGGATGCACCACGAAGATCACGCCCTTCCCGTCCGGCAGCGCCGAGACCTCGTGGAAGTCCAGCTCTGTCTCCGGGTCGGGTGCGAGCCACAGCTCCGGCTGGCCGCCCGATGCCGGCGCGGCGTAGAGGCCCGAGTTCCCGGTGGTGAAGATGATCGTGCCATCGTCCAGCCACGCGGCGCCCGAGGCTTCGGAGAACTCGCCAGGGCCCTTGCAGATCGTGGTGGCCCCGCCGCCGGCCAGCGCGACCTTCCGCAACCGGTCGCCCTGCGCGAAGCCGACATGCGCGCTGTCGGGCGACCAGAAGGGTTGCGTCGCTCCTTCGGTCTCCGGGATCAGCCGTGCGTCGAAGGACGATCGCTCCCGAATCCAGAGGCTCCCCCCCTGCACATATGCCGTGAACCTGCCATCCGGAGAGATGATGTGTCCTGTCTCGGGCCGAAGGGATGGATCGCGCCGGAGTTCGTAACGGCGGACTGAATCATCGGCTTGCTGCTGCGTGGATACCACGACGAGCGCCCCGCCGACGCCGCCGAGCAGCAGCGCCGCAGCGGCGACCGCGCTGTACCGCGGCGCTCCGCGCCGAGCGCCCTGCACAGCCACCGCCGCGCCCGGAGCGCCTGTCTCAACCGGCTCGCTCAGTTCGATGCGCCCGTCGGCGATCGAGTGCAGTCGCTTGTCTCGATCCCGGGCGAGGCAACGCAGTATCACGCGGCGGACGCCATCCGGTGTCTCCGCGGGCAGCGCATCGAGGTCGATCACTTTGTGCAGAACCGCCCCGATCGAGTCGGTCGCCGTCTCGCCGGCGAACGGACTGGCCCCCGTCAGCATCTCGTACAGAATCACCCCGAACGACCAGATGTCGGTTCGCTTGTCCACATGCCGGCCGCGGGCCTGCTCCGGCGACATGTACGCCGCCGTCCCGAGTATCGCCCCGGGGATGGTCGGGCTGGCGCCCATCACCGTCGGCGAGTCCGTGGCTTCGATTGCCGAGGCCGTCGACGCTGCCCGGCGGGCCAGCCCGAAGTCCAGGATCTTGACCTTCCCCTCCGGCGTGATCTTGATGTTGTCGGGCTTCAGGTCCCGGTGGATTACGCCCGCTTCGTGCGCCGCCTCCACGCCCGCGGCGATCGCGATCGCAAGCTCCAGCGCCTCGTCCACCGGGATGGGCCCCCGGTCCAGTCGATCCCCAAGCGTCTCGCCCTCGACATATTCGAGAATCAGGTACTTCTGCCCATCCTGCTCCTCGACGCCGTAGATGCCCGCGACGTTCGGATGGTTGAGCTGCGCCAGCGTCTTTGCCTCGCGCTCGAACCGCTCCAGCCGCGCTGCATCCTCGGCCAGTTCCGCCGGCAGCGCCTTGATGGCGACGTCCCGGTCCAGCCGCTCATCGTGGGCAAGATAGACCACGCCCATGCCGCCGCGCCCGATCTCGCGCTGGATCCGGTATGGCCCAATCTGGTCGGTCATGCGCGGCGGAGTGTACGGGGCCTCAGGCAAGCTCCCGCACCGCCCGCAGCGCCGCCTCCACCTCGGCCTCGTTGTTGAGCAGGCCGGCCGACAGGCGCACGTACGGCGGGCTGTACGGCGAGACGCTGGCGACGATGTCGCGCTCCCACAACCCGTCCACGACCTCACCAGGCTCCATCCCATCGACTTCGAAGCACACGATGCCGGCCGACAGACTGTCATCCATCGGCGTGTGCAGCGTGATGTGGGCCATCGAGTTGAGGCCCTCCTTGATCGCCCGGTTCAGCGTGCGGATTCGCTCGTATACCCGGCTCTTGCCGATCCGCTCGTGCAGGGCGAACGCCTCATCTGCCGCCCACCGGTGCTCGAAGGAGTGGAACCCGCCGGGCGTGTGCAGCGACCCCGGCGGCTCGTGCGGGCCGAAGGGCGGGATGATCGGGGCCGCCTGAGGCCAGGCGTCCGGCCTGCCCCATACGAGGCCGGTGCCGCGGGGCGCGAAGATCCACTTGTGCGTGCCGGCGATGAAGAAGTCGCAGCCCATGTCGGCCGGGTCGCCGGGAACGGCGCCGATCCCGTGCACGCCATCGACGCACAGCAGGATGCGGTCGGCCTCGTCGCGCCCGGCGTTGTGCGGCCGGATCGCCTCGGCCAGCGCGCGGACCGGGAACTGCAGCCCGGTCTTGGAGTGCACCCACGTCACCGCGATGATGCGCGTGCGCGGCGTGATGCGCGACACGATCGAATCGACGATCTCCTCGGCCGTCGCCTCGCTGGAGCGCCGGTACAGCGGGGCCTGCACGATCTGGGCCTCGCTGCGCACCGCCCCGAACGCCAGCGCCGTGCGGGTCGAGTAGTGGTCGTGCTCGCTGGAGAGGATCTCCTGGTCCGGCCGGATCCGCAGCCCGCTGTACAGCAGGCCGAGGCCCATGGTCGTCGAGTCGGTTAGGGCGATGTCCTCGGGCTGGACGTGCAGGTACCGTGCCGCGGCGGCGGCGACGGCGGCCTCGCGCTCCCTGCGAATCTCGTGGATGGCGCGGATCGGGTTGGCGTCGAGCTCGCGCCGGTACCGCTCGATGGCGTCCCGCACCGGCTTCGGGTGGCTCGCCAGGAAGAAGCCCGCGAACTGGGCCTTGCCGGGATCGATGGCAAAGAGCCCCCGGACCTGCTCCCAGTCGTCGAGATCCGGATCGTCCGGGCGGCGGCCGGCGGCGCCGGCGGCCTGGGCGGCGGTCGCCGCGGCAAGGGTGGCCGCCGGGAAGGCAAGGCCACAGCGGAGCAGGAAATCGCGTCGGTCGAGCATGGGGACCCCCAGTTTGAGAGCGGAGCATACCCGAAGGCGGCCCCGCCTGCCCAAACCCATCCGGGCGGGCGCAGGCGGCCCGGCGGGGCGGTCCGCGAAATCCCCGAATCTGCCCCGGCGGCTTGACGATGCGGCCTTGGGGCCGTTTCATTGCGTTGCCAGCCGGCCGGCCGAAGGGCCCTCGGCGGCGACAACCCGGGGGCGTAGCTCAGTTTTGGTAGAGCGCTTCCATGGCATGGAAGAGGTCGCGTGTTCGAGTCACGTCGCCTCCACTTCGGGGTAAACGCCGCAATCCCAAGGGGTTGCGGCGTTTTTCATTGGCGCAAGATCTGACAGATCGGAAGAGCACA